>CAJVYK010000019.1 GCA_913009865.1 uncultured bacterium | reverse complement strand
GCGAGGAAAGCATCAACCCAAAAAACAAAAGCAGTTTAATTTCAATCGATGATACCCATGTGATTTATCCGATGAACACCGAGTACGAAATTTTTACGATAAATGGGAAAAAAAACACACTTGGAGCGTTCTTCATTCTCAATCACAAAACGACTTTTGAAGAAGGCGCGCCTCCGGTAGGTCCCATTGCTAAAAAGGCAAGGCGGCAGGGTGGACTGCTCGATTTGGATAAGCACAACTGGCCCTGGTCTATGATGCTGGTTGCCGTGATAAATATTGACCTGTTCGAATTATCTAACAACCACATATGGCGCACGGAATTCGGCTTTACGAAATTCGGCCAGGTCCCGCCGAAGTATATGCGGATTGAAACCGACAAAAAGGGATTCACCGAATGGGGCTGGATAGATTACGGATTTCAGAACTACTATACATTGCTCAATTGCGGTTTTCGTTTGCGCCCGACGGCGGGAACCGCTTCGGGCGTTCATCCGGTGCCGCTTGGTTTTGGCCGTGTATATGTGAATATCAAAGAAGGATTCAGTTACGATGCCTGGATGCGAGGACTAAACGAAGGCCGAAGTTTCGTTACCACCGGCCCTATGCTGTCAGTAACCATCAATGGACTCGAACCAGGTTCTACCCTCACGCAATCAAATCAGCAACCCCAGTCTTACCTGATTGCCGGGGCCGCAGACAGCGCCTACCCGCTGCAACGCATCGAGCTGGTTATCAACGGTCAGCTCGCCCGGACAATCAAACCCGAAAACAGAAAGACCGAAACAGGCGCTTATACAAATCAAATACACGAGATTGTGAATATCGACTCTTCGTCCTGGATAGCGGTACGTTGCTTCGAGGACCGGGGCGACAAACGAATCCGCTTTGCGCACAGCAGCCCATTTCATATTGATGTAAAGGGCAGACCACTGCGGCCACGGAAAGCAGAGGTGGATTTTCTCATCAAGCGAATGGAAGAGCAAATCGAACGTAGCGAAGGCATACTGTCCAAGGCCGCCATAGACGAGTATCGCCGGGCATTGCGCATCTATGAAGAAATAGCGAAAACCGCCCGATGATTCTCACAGCCGGAGGAATACCCGGCCGTTTCTTATACGTGATTAATCAGGCCGACAACAGCCCAAAAACAATCGCACCGGCGATTAAAACGACTCCGACCGTAGTTTTTTTGTTGACTTAGAGCCAATTTAGGACGATAATACAAAGTCTAAACGGCCTTAATAGGCGATTTTTCAGTATTTCTAAGGAGTTTTACTATGCCAGCAGGCAAAAGAGCGCAAAGCAACGCTATGCTTTATACCCTGATAACCTTTGTAGGGCTTTTTATTGCCGCAACCACCGTTGCAGTTATCTACTATGTCAAATTCGAAGAACAGAGGACAATAGCAGAAAAGTCACAAAACGACCTCAAAGAGGTAGCTACCCCCTCGGAACTGCGAAAAATAGGAATGCTAATCGGAGCAAAACAGGGCCGAAAAAGCAGACTCAGCACAATGGTTGATTATCTTGACGAAATGGTATTAAAAATCATCGGCCCTCTGCCCGAAGACACCTCAGCGGAAGTCAAAGTCGCCACCGCCAATAGAAAGGTCAAGGACACATTAGAGTTGCTGACTCAAGGATACCCTGACATTGAAATCGCAGACCCCAATACGACAGGGCTTATACGAATAATAGAAACGCTGAAAACAGAGCTGGACAATATCACAAACGCAGAACTTGCTATGGAAGAACAACTCAAAGATCTGCAAAAACGGTTTGATGATGCGATGACAGCCAGTTTTGAAAAAGAGCAAGCACTGTCGGAAGAGAAGGAGAAATATCACCAGCAGGTTAAGGACATTGAAAAAAGTTACAATGAACTTAAAAATCTGATGGAACAAACCGCAGAGCAGCAGGTTCAGAGCCTTGCGGCCCAACTGGATAAAGAAAAAGCCAATCGTAAAAAACTATACCAGGAACTGCTGAAAACACAGGCAGAAAAGAGAATAGCTCAGGATAAGATGAAGGCCATCCAGGAAGAGCTTATGAAGATTAAGCCACAACCGGACGTTGAAGTGGCGGCATTTAAGGCAGACGGGAAAATAATGCTGATTGATGACCAGGCCAAAATAGTTTATTTGAATATCGGAAGTGACGACCATGTTTATCGAGGTTTAACCTTCTCGGTTTATGACAAAAGTATGCCCATCCCGAAGGACGGCAGAGGAAAGGCTGAAATCGAAGTATTCGATATTGAAAAAACCATTTCGGCGGCGCGAATTATACGTTCAGAAATGAAAAGACCCATCGTACAGGATGACATCGTTGCAAATTTAATCTGGGACAGTAATAAAATAAATGTATTTGTAGTTGACGGCGATTTTGATATTGATAGCGACGGAAATATTGATTACGACGGTGCTGATAAAATAAAAGCACTTATTGAAAAATGGGGCGGCAGAGTGGCTGATACCGTTTCCATCGACACGGACTTCCTGGTTCTCGGCAAAGCTCCGAATGTTCGCAAAAAGCCAACTTTTGAAGAAATGGAAGTGTACCCAACGGCGATGGAAAAATACGAAGCTTCACTACAGAAACTGGCCCACTACAGGCAAGTTCAGAGTCGGGCGCAGGTCTTATCGATCCCCGTATTTAACACCGAAAGATTCCTTTATTTTATCGGCTACAAAACGCAGGCCGGCAGAACCGGCATGTTTTAATTTGTCGTATCGCTGGATGGTTCGACACCAATAGAGGCAACAAAAACTTCGCCGGTGTACTGAATTGCGGTGCGGGTGAGCGCAAAACCGGTTTTGACTGCAACGAAAGTTACGGTATAAGTTGCTCTGACAGCGGCACCGAGGGGCTGGCCACTATCACAATCCAGGCCGGATGGAATATCCACAGCCAAAATAGGACGGTTCTGAGCATTTATACTTTCTATCAGCTGTTTATACTCAGCGCCAAGCTGCCCCCTCAGCCCCGTGCCAAAAAGACAGTCAACAAGCAAACAAGCCCCGGCGGTAAAAGCTTCAACTCTTTCGGGAATATTGCCCTCTTTTAGGTTCAGCTGTTCAATCGGCTGGCCCATTTGCTCTAAGATATCCAGGTTTATCTTTGCATCGCCTTTGATTTTGTTGCGGTCGCCGACAATGATAACGCCGACTCTAAAGCCGCTGTTTAAGAGGTGTCTGGCAATCACATACCCGTCGCCGCCATTGTTTCCCGGCCCGCAGAATATACAAACCCTCTGCCCGGCGGTGCCGGCGAGCTTGTCTTTAATCAGTTCGGCACAACTGCGACCGGCATTTTCCATCAAAACCACGCCAGGTATTCGCAGCGTATTTATCGCCCAGGAATCAAACGCACGAACCTGGTCTCTCGTCATCACAACAAACTTTTTATCCGGCGAGTATCTCTTCATAGCTGGGCATTATACATCGCATGGCAAAGCTGTCAATCCACGGGATGCCCATACACGGCATTGACAGAAGCCCCGCAGGCGATTACAATAATGCGTGAATGAGTAAATGAGTGAATGCGTTAACCCAATCAGGATATTATGCAAATATTATTGACAAATGACGACGGCATTTTCGCACCGGGTCTGGCTGCCATTTATAAAGAACTGGTCAAAATGGGAGATGTGACGGTAGTTGCTCCAGCAGACGGCCAGTCTGGCGCCAGCCACAGAGTTACATTTACCCAGCCCTTAGTGTGTAACAAGGTTAACATTAACAGCCAATTCACCGGTTTCAGCGTGCAGGGTTCACCCGCCGACTGCGTTAAACTCGCCTGTATGCAGCTGCACGAGGGGCCGATAGATTTGCTCATTGCGGGTATAAACAACGGGGCAAATGCAGGAATAAACGTTTATTACTCCGGAACAGTCGCCGCTGCGATGGAGGGGGCGTTTCTGAAAATTCCCGCTGTGGCGATGAGTCTCGCCGCCGAGGAGCAAATGGATTTTGAAAGTGCAGCCGGATACTGTGCAAAAATCCTGGAAAAACTTATGCCGGTCAACAGCGGCGATGTAATAAATATCAACATACCACAATTATCGAAGGGCGAGCCGAAAGGCATAAGAGTTGTGCCGCAATCGACCGAAGGATTCGAGGAATGCTATATCAGCCAAAAAAACGAACAGGGTCAAACCGTTTTTCAATTAGCCGGCGGCCCACACCGAACCGAACAGACGCATACCGACACAACGTCGCTGGCAGAGGGTTTTATAACAATAACGGCTTTGGCCCCTGATATGACAAATCACACCAAAACACGCCAACTACGAACTATGAACTACAAAAGGGCCAAGTAAATGTCCGACATTTTTGAACAGCCGTGGACACTACTGATTGTAGCAATTCTTGTTTTATTTGTGATTCTAATACTTCGCAGGATTTTCCCGGAAAAACGGCATTGGTGGCAATTGGCGCTGCCGACATTTCTGATTGCGGCTGCTTTCGGACTGGATTTCTTAGTTCAAACCGATTCGGAGAAAATCAATACGGTAATTAATACAATGGTAGAAGCCATTGAAGAAGAAGACCCTGACGCTATCGAGCAGATTATTTCCGACAACTACCGTGATTCATATCACAGCACCAAAGAAATTTTGATATATTATTGCAGAATGAAGCTATCAGAACCGCTCGTTGAGAAAAATATAAAAAGGGTTTTATCAATAGAAATATCGCCGCCAAAAACAACCGCAACTGCAATTTTTACGGTGCGTACGGTGTTTGACAAACAAAGCTACGTGTATCAGAATTTCAAACCAATAATGCTGACAAAGATAAAATTAGACCTGCGGAAAGGACCGGGGAACAACTGGCTTGTCAGCCGGGTTGAAATACTCGAAATCGGCGGACAAACCGCTAAATGGCGGGACATTAAACAAGCAAGCTGGTAAAAGCCAGGCCATTAAAAACGGTATAGCGACATTGTTGGAATCGGCGTTCCGGTCTTTGATACGAATGCAACAAAGCACAAACGGCTAAAAAAGCTGTTGCAAATCTCATATTTAACCTTATAATACCTGGCCTTGTGTAAGAATAGCAAATAGAGAAAGAAAACTATACGCTAAATGCTAATTACTGCGGGAGCAAAATCATAATGGAAACGACTACAGAATCCGAAATCGACTTATTCGCTGATAATTTACCGTCTATGGACGAAATTAAGAGACTCTCCGAGACAGTCCATTCCAGTGAAAGCAACCATATCGCCTTCAGCGAACAACTCGAAGAAAATCTGTCCAAAACAGGGCAGAACGCTCTTCTGGCGGTGGGAATCGGTCTTTTTATTCTGAGCAGAAACGACGAAGCGGCCGGCAAACTGAAAAAAGCAAAGGACTGCAAAGAAAAATTCATATATATGGCATTCGCACTTCGCCGAATCGGCAAATTCGACGAAGCTATCGAAAACCTGCAAAAAGCCATTGATTACGGGGCCGACACATTAAGCACAACGCTGGAAAAAGTCGCCACGTATCGTTATGCGTCAAACTTTGACGCCTGCGCCCGCGAACTCAAGACTTGCGCAAATTTTGAAAATGTAAGTGCCGAATATCATTACCAGCTTGCCCGTCTCCATGAAATGCAGGGTTTTTACGACGAGGCAATGGACAATTACAAAACAGCTCTGGAATTATCCCCGAATCATCAAAAAGCCCTTTTCCACATGGCGTATCGTTGTGATTTATCCGGTGATGAAGATGCAGCTATGGATTACTACAAGCAAGTCGTTTCAACCACCCCCGTTTATGTAAGCGCCCTGATGAATTTAGCTGTACTTTATGAAGATATGGGCCAGTTCGACAAAGCGGTTCGATGTATTGATAAGGTACTGGACTCTCATCCGAGTCATCAAAGAGCCATGCTGTTCAAAAAAGACATCGAAAGCTCAAAAACAATGTTTTGCGACGAGGAAAAAGAATTGAAGAAAACCCGCAAAAACCAAATCCTCGAAACGCCAATTTCTGATTTTGAGCTATCGGTACGCAGCAGAAACTGCCTCAAAAAAATGAATATCGAAACACTTGGTAATCTTTTGAATATTACCGAGGCAGAACTGCTGTCTTACAAAAATTTCGGTGAAACATCCCTTAGAGAAATCAAAGTCATCCTGGAATCAAAATCATTGCATCTCGGTATGGCTCTGGAGGAAAAGCAGCTCTCTTCAGCAGAAATCGCTGAGCCCGGCAGCGTGAAAGATGAAGAGGTAATGAACAAATCTGTGGATGAGCTCCAGTTATCGGTCCGTGCCCGCAAGTGCCTGCAAAAGCTCAATATGCGTACAATCGGCGATTTGATACGCAAAACGGATGCCGAACTGCTCGGCTGTAAAAACTTCGGGATAACAAGTTTAAATGAAATCAAAAAAGCTCTCAGCAACATTGGATTATCCCTGCGAAGCCTGGACTAATCGAATTGATTATTGATTATTTACTATTGACCATTTTTAGAGAAGATAAAAAGTTAAAGCTGACAGGTTCGCTTCCAACGAGCGAAGCAAAAGGGAAAAATGAGAAAACCGGCACATCTTTTCTTTTTGCCTTTTACATTTTTACTTTTTTTCTCTCTGTAATTCTTGGTGGCTGTAGGGAAAGACAACTCGTCGAGTCCACCACCCAAATGGATATCGAACAACAGTTTTGGGTAAGAGTTTTGCTCCTTGACGATATTAGAGCTTTGAGGCTGAATGCCACCTCGTCCTTCGCCGTTTTATATCCGCAAACACAGACCATACAAGCCCGCTTCAACCAGGCCGATACACCGCTAAAGGTTAGTGTATCTGCCGGCAGAATTACTATTGACGGCCGGTCCTTCACAGGTAGCGAAGTAATTATTTTGCCCGACGAGCCGTACATATTCAACCTGAATGGCAACGATTATCGCGGCAAATTAAAGCTTATACTCAATTCTGATGGTAAATCCTTTGATGCGGTAAATCTTGTTCCGCTTGAGCCGTATTTAGCCGGCGTAGTAGGCGCTGAGATGCCTGATTATTGGGAGCCGGCGGCGCTGCAGGCCCAGGCAATCGCAGCGAGGACATACTGCCTGTACATCAAAAAGCGATTTGGCGGCAGACGCAACTGGGACGTCACGAAGACAGAGGCAAATCAGGCCTATCGCGGCCTCGGCTCCGAATCATCTCGGATTTGGAACGCCGTCAATCAAACACAAGGGCAGGTTTTAGTCTGTAAACAAACCGACGGCACTGAAGGTATCTTTCCCGCTTACTACAGCTCAACCTGTGGCGGCCACACAGAAAACAGCGATAATGTGTTCGGCGATTCTTTTGAACCGCTCGTTGGTGTTCCCTGTCCTTATTGTAAGGATGTAGCCAAGCCGAGCTTTTTCTTTTGGCCGATGGTTCAATTCGATAAGACCGATGTTACAGCCAGACTGCTGAATAAATATCCAAAGCTGAAGCAGCTCGGAGAAATCACGAATATCATACCGGCAAGGCAAAGTAACTATGGAAAATTTTCCCGATTGGTTTCAGTCAAACTGCTCGGCTCAACCGGCAAAAGCGATTTTCTACGAGCGGAGGACTTTCGCCTGTCAATTGACCCGACCGGCCGTAAATTAAAAAGCACAATTTGCCAAATCGTCAATATGGGCGATAAATGGGCGTTTATTTCAGGCAGAGGTTGGGGGCACGGCGTGGGAATGTGCCAATATGGTGCGGAGGCAATGGCAAGAGAAGGCAAAACCGCAAGGCAGATTCTTTTCTATTACTACCCCAGTTCCAAAATCGTAAGTATCTATTGAAATGGCTAAGTTCGAAATCCTCAATACAGACAGCGACTCTGCAGCTCGGCGAGCCGTTTTAACTACAGCCCACGGCAAGGTTGAAACGCCGGTCTTTTGTCCGGTCGGCACCGCCGGTGCGGTAAAGGGAACCACACCACAGCAACTCAAGGAAACCGGTTCTGCGCTCATATTGGCCAACACTTATCATCTGATGCTTCGGCCCGGAATCGAGACGGTCGAAGAACTTGGCGGACTGCACAAATTTATGGCCTGGGACAGAGCTATACTGACCGACAGCGGCGGCTATCAAATTTTTTCTCTGAACCAGCTGACAAAAACCGATGATGACGGAGTCGAATTCACCAGCCACATAGACGGAGCAAAAATACAGCTCAACGCCGAAATCGCCACCAACATCCAGAACCGGCTTGGCGCCGATATAATAATGTGTTTCGATGAATGCACACCCTTTCCCTGTAGCGGCTCGCAGTTAAAAAAAGCTGTGGAAAGAACCATTCGCTGGGCAGGGAGGTGTAAACAAACTCACACCAACAGCAGCCAGATGTTGTTCGCCATTGTTCAGGGCGGAATAGATTTACCTCTCCGGACGCACTGCGCCTCAGAGCTTGTCAAATTGGATTTCGACGGCTATGCTATCGGCGGATTAAGCGTAGGTGAAGGACACGACAATATGATAAAGACTGTCAACTCTACAACAAAGTTTTTGCCGCAGGATAAGCCTCGTTATCTAATGGGCGTCGGCACACCAGCCGATATTATCGCCGCCGTAAAGGCCGGTGTCGATATGTTCGATTGCGTCCTGCCGACCCGAAACGGACGGAACGGCTTCGCCTTTACTGAAAACGGGCCTCTACGCTTAAGGAATAACGCTCATATAGACGACACCGCTCCGGTTGAGGCCGGCTGCGACTGTTACTGCTGCAAAAATTTCTGCAGGGGCACCCTCAGACACTTCTTTAAGACGAAGGAATATCTCGGCCCAATCCTGGTGTCTTTGCATAATCTAAGATTTTACCAGAGACTAATGACCAAAATAAGGCGGGCTATAGAAAAAAACGAGTTTGCCGACTGGGCAGCCGAACAATTGAAAACCGGCAGTTGAACAATTTGGAAATTGACAATTTTCGTTATACGCTATACGCTATACACCAAACGCTATAAACACTATGAAAGGAAAATGAAAATGAACAATATATGGATATTAGCTCAGAGCGAGGGGTCCTCAGGTATTACCTCAGAGTCGGTTACTACCGAGCAGACCTCAACAACGACGGTTGCCTCCGACTCCAACTCTACTGCACCCGGAGAGCGAGCACCAGGTCTCTTCGGCTCCCCACTGATATTGTTTGGCTTGATGGCCGTAGTGATGTACTTCCTGCTTTTTAGGGGGCCCCGGAAAAAACAACAGCAGCACAAACAAATGGTTCAGACGCTGCAAAAAAATGACAGGGTCAGAACAATCGGCGGGATTATCGGAACCGTAGTGGATATCAGGGATGACGAAATTACGTTGAAAGTTGATGAGTCAAATAATACGAAAATAAAAGTCGCCACTTCAGCAGTCGGAAGGAATTTGTCGAAAGATAAATCGTGAAAGAGTAGATGAGTGAACGCATTAACTCATTTACATATATACGCATCAACACAATATGAGGAAATTATGGACAAAAATCTGGTCTGGAAAATCTCTTTAATTATTATTCTGGTAGTCATTGCAGCTTGGACTTTGTATCCGCCGGACAAAACCTTAAAGCCCGGAATAGACCTGGCAGGCGGAACAAGTCTTATTTACGAGATTGACACACAAGGACTCGGAGCGGCGGAAAAGAAAAATCTGTCCACGAGAATGATAACCATTTTACGAAGGCGGATAGACCCTACCAACATTCAAAACCTTGTATGGCGGCCGCAGGGTAATACACGCTTCGAGATACAAATGCCCCTGGCAAGTGCAGAAACCCGCGCAAAACGGCGGAATTTCGAAAAAGCTATGAGCGAGTTGTTAGCTGAAAATATAAACCCCGCAATAATTATGCGAGCCCTCCAAAAACCAGCAGAACAGCGAGCCGAAGATTTCACCAGATTCGCCCAAGGCTCATCTGACAGACTAACAATGCTCACTAAGCTGGCCACAGTCTATGATGAACGCAAACAGCTACAGAACCAAAGAGATGGACTGTTTGCAAAACTCAAAACTCAAAACTCAAAACTCAAAACCGCCGGACTTGACCTCGACCGGATAAAGCTAAACAGAAGTGATTGGGCGAAGTTGAATGAACAACAACTAACCGAGTCGCTGAAGAATTTCCTCGACTCCGACAACAATCTCGACCTGCTTACCGAATATGTAAAAACCTATGCCGAATGGACCGAGGTTGTTGAGCAGTTAACCGACCCTGAAACAGGCCTGAATATCCAATACAAAAACTCAAAAAAAATCCTCGATAAACTAAACCTGACTGAAGAGCAGATAAACTTCTGCCTCGAAATGCCTCCCAAGTCATCAAAAAGAACTGAGGCCATTGAAAAACTCAAAACTGAATTTGCCGACCGGGCTGAGAAAATCGACAAAGCAGTGGCGGCTTTCGACGAGTATCGGCCTTTCCGGGGCAGACTCGACGACCCGAAGGACCTCCAGCGAATGCTCAAAGGCGCCGGCATACTGGAATTTAGAATACTGCCGACCCTCGACCACCCTGAAGTGGATGCCGACGAAATGGCCGGCTATGTTGAAACCCTCAAGACGAAGGGACCCAAATATGCCTCGGACAATAAATACGTATGGTGTGAAATAGAAAACATTAGCGAATGGAAAGTGGCTAATTCGGTTGTCGCACCGTTTGGCGATAAATATTACGTCCTGGCAAGCAACAATAAAAACGAGGTAATGCTGCACCGTGCGGGAGCAAAAGAGTGGAAACTAACAGGAGCAAGACCGACTCAGGACCGACAGGGCAGAAGAGCCATTGGCTTCAAACTGGATGAAAGAGCCGGCAGTATGTTTGGCAAAATTACAGGGAAAAATATTGGCCGGCCACTCTGCATTCTGCTTGATGGCATCGCAATATCTGCCCCGAACATTCAGTCAAGAATAACTACACAAGGCGTTATAACCGGTAGTTTCACTAAAACAGACGTTGCCGATATGGTCAACAAGCTAAACGCCGGCTCACTACCGGCCAGACTGGTAGAGCAGCCCATCTCGATAAAAACAATCGGTCCATCCATCGGCGCCGATAATCGGGATCAGGGTATCAGAGCCGGCTTAATCGGCCTTGTAGCAGTCGTCCTATGTATGGCCGGTTACTATATGCTCGCCGGCTCAATTGCCGATATAGCGCTATTAATGAATCTGCTGTTTATCCTGGCAACAATGGCATTGCTGCGAGCAACTTTCACATTACCCGGCATCGCCGGTCTCATACTGACCATCGGTATGAGTGTTGATGCCAACGTCCTGATTTTTGAGAGAATCCGCGAAGAGCAGCAGCGGGGTTCGTCTCTGAGAATCGCCATAAGAAACGGTTACCAGAGAGCATTCAGAACTATTTTAGATGCCAACCTGACCACATTCATCACTGCTGCGGTTCTTTACTGGGTCGCCTCAGAAGAGATAAAGGGCTTCGCTATCGTACTTATGCTCGGTATCGTCTCGAGTATGTTCACCGCATTGTTTGTAACTCGGACAATTTTCGATTACTTACTGGCTAAACGAATCATCAAAGACCATTTATTTATGCTGCGTCTCATACATAAGCCAAATATAAACTGGATGGCCTTACGTCCGATTTTCTTCTGCATCTCAATTTTGCTTATCACGTCCGGATTGGTTATCTTTTTCACAAGAGACGACGCAAAGAACAATAAATATGACATCGAGTTTACCGGCGGAACAAGTATCATAATCAATCTAAAAGACGGAGTCAATCTTACAAGACAGGAGGTGGCGGACAGGATACACAAAATTGGAAACGAGTTGAACAGCCCTGCTCTGGTAGTGGCAAACATCTATAGTGTCGGAAAAACAAGCAAGGCAAAAACCGACGGCGAAAAAATTTACAAACAATATGAAATCAACACCACTGAAACAAATAGAACCACTGCCATCGTCACTTTTCCCGGACCCGGGCGGCATACTGTCGAGACCGTAACTTCAGCAATTGAAAAAGCCCAGGCCAAATCTCGCGACAAACTAACCAATTTGCGCGTAACACAACACACCGAAAGCGGCATTTCATTCGTCATAGCAACAAGCCAGGTGAACCCTTCTCTTGTAAAAAATATCTTGAGTACGGCTTTCCCGCAGGCCGATATCCCAGAACCACAAGTTGATGAAATTGTCAATAATGCAATACTAACCGCTTTTCCAGACGAATTGGAAATCCAGCAAAATCTTCAACCCCAAATCATATCCAGGGAAAAAATAACCGAAGCCCTTATTGATTCTTTCCCTGAACTTATTGACTTTTTAGGCGGTATTAAAATCACCTGTAAAATCGAAAAACCCGCCACCCTTGAAGAAATTGACCAAAGATTCAAGAATTTGCGAATGAAGTCTGATATACACAACTTTAACTGGTACGCCTACAACATCCTTGACCGGGATTTAGATACGATAGACCCAAATCAGCCGGTCGAGTCTTTTGTTTATCTCAGTGCCGACCCACAGGCGGCTTTCCGCCAATTATCCGAAGATGAATGGGCGCAATTTGTTGAAAACGAAACAGACAAAGTCTTGACTGCGGTCAGCCTGGAAGGATCCTTTCTGTCAACACAGTTTGACCCTTCAGTCGGTGTAGAGCAAAAGACACGGGCTTTGATCGCCATTATTTTGTCTCTGTTTGCAATTGTCACTTATATCTGGATTCGATTCGGAAATGTCCACTATGGCCTTGCTGCAATTATAGCGCTGCTGCACGATGTATGCATCACACTCGGTGCCATTACCGCCTGCACTTATATCGCAGGCACGCCAATCGGCGAAAAACTTCTAATCGGTGATTTCAAAATCAACCTTGCAATAATAGCTGCTTTCCTGACGCTCATCGGATACTCCCTTAACGATACAATTGTTGTTTTCGACCGTATTCGGGAAAATCGCCGTAAGGACCGTCCGACTCCACAAATAATTACAAACAGCATCAACCAAACCATGTCCAGAACCATTTTGACATCATTCACAACATTTATAGTTGTGCTGATAATGTACATCTTTGGCGGCCAGGCCTTAAGGGGATTTACATTCGCAATCGGTTTCGGCATTATCATAGGTACCTATTCCTCCATTGCGATAGCTGCACCGATATTGTTAATTGGCGCCAAAAGCAAAAAGGAAAGCCGCAAATAGACTTGCCACCAAAGCACTAAGGCACAATTATAAAATCTCTTTGTGCCTTCGTGTCTTTGTGGCTATGAGCTATGAGCAGTAAAAATGCAGAAAGATTGGAAGATAGGAATAGTTTTGGGTCTGGCGCTGGTAGCATCTGCCGTACTGTGGCTTTCTACTCGTCCCAGTCTGAGTACAAAAGCAAGAATGCTGCGCTCTGACAGTACTGTACCTTTGCAAGAAACTGTACCAGCCAGCCATGTTCCAAACAAATCACGAGTCACCGCCATCAGTCGCGCTGCGCGGAGTCATGAACCACGGGAAACGAGATTTCACATCGTACGTAAGGGCGAGACCCTTTCCGGCATTTCCTTCAGATACTACGGCTCTGCGAACAAATGGCAAAAGATTCTCAGTGCCAACCGCGACTCGATAAAAGACGCAAACAAACTCAGCCCGGGAACAAAGCTAATCATCCCCGAATAAACTCAACGCCAGAGAAAAAACGAAAAGCCAATTTGAAACGTCGCATTTGCTATTTGATATGTGGCATATCAAGCTTACCTCGCAGCAGTGTAAGTTTACATCGACAAAATGTAAACCTGCATCAGACCAATGCAAATCTTCATTGACGAAACGTTAATTTACATCTCAGGACTGCACAATTACACCGGCAAAATGTAAATTTGCAACAGCCCAATGTAATTTTACATTGCAGCGATGTAAATTGTCATCGGTGCAATGTGAACTTTGTTTTAACTATTTCTGTAAGAAAAAGCTCTTTCTAACCCCTTTATTTGGCACATCTTACAGTCTTTAAGCTGTTTTGAGTGTGAAAAAGTATCTTCTTTGTTGTTCAGAGGCATATCAAGTTTGCCGAAAGGGGAATAAGAAAAATGAAAATTCGAGATGGAGATTAGTTTATGTGTCAGTTACCAAGAACCCAGCCGGACTCAGTCGCACTTGCAAATAATATGATCGCAGGCTTTACAGAACATCCTGATACTTTTCCATTGGCCGATACCCCACAGCTTCAGGCCTCACTGGACAGCTTCTATCAGGCCAGAGAATCTTTTACTAATGCCAAATCTATCTATAAGCAGGCGGGACAAAAACAGAGGCGAGCCTTTGAAGAATTAAAGGACGTAATAGCCAACCAGATAAAAGTCGCTCAGGTCGATACCTCGGATAATCCGGTAAAGCTCGGTTTTATTGGCTACGGGCCGAGAAGAAAGAAATCTTCTATGAGTAAGCCCGCTCAGCCGCATCTTTTAGACGCAAAACCGGTTGCCGCAGGTGTTGTAAAACTGCAATGGAAAAAGGACTTAAGCCCGGCCTGCGGCCCTGTAGGCAGTTTTAATATCGAATCGAGGATAATGAATAATGGTGATACAACTAACTGGAGCATTGCAGGATTATCCTTTGACTGCGATGCAGTCCTGAAAGATCAGCCGCAGGGTAAAAGATTAGAATATCGTGTAACAGCCGCCAATCATTCCGGCAGGAGTATGCCAAGCAACGTTCTGGCGGTTATACTGTAAATTGTAATTGGTGATTAGAGTACTTAGTGCTGACGACAAACGACTAAAAACTAACGACTATTTTGGGCCACAGGGCTCGCCAAAGACGCAGATAAAAGTTAAAAGGCTGGCTCAAAATAGTCAGCCCTTCTACCTCAAAGCATCTTGCTTACTATTTCAAATGCCTTTTATTCAAACGGTTCTTTAATGGATCTTCTAAATTCCAGGTATCCATCCTCTGTCATAATTTCTTTTAACTCACCGTTAAGCCAGATTTCATCGAGCCATTTTATCAGCTTCTCAATATCAACCGGCTGTGGTTCAGATGATAAAGATTCTGTTGATAGAGATGATGACGAGTAAAGCGCTTCGGCGCCGAGGCTGCTGTCTGTACCAGCAGGAAAAGTTTTTGTCCAGCCAGCCTGCCAGGGCCAATCCTCACAGAAGACGGCAAGGTCGTTGTAATCAATTGAGTTGTTGTCCACAAGGTCATAAATATCGTTGTAATCATTATCAGCCGGGGTTGTTTGCCAGGCAACAGCCAATTGGGCATAGTCGATGAAGTTTACGAAGCCGTCACCATTGAAATCAGCGCCGCTCCAGTAATATTCGTCTGCACCCATATCGACGATGACGGTGCCATTGGCGTCGCCGTCTATTACTCGGTCTTCGCCGTCGATATCGGTCTCGTTAGGCTCAGGGGTGTAGTTTGGATCGCCGGCATCGATACAGGGTGAGTTCGGGCCAAGATGATAATCGTTGGGGTCATCCGGATTCTTAAATCCGGGATTGTCGCTGATATTGCTTTCGCCGATGTAGCCGCCCTGAATGCAGGAATACGTTACATTATTATCAAAAGTGCCGTATGCGCTGTACAAACTGCCGCTGCCGTTGCCCCAGATAATGCAGTTACTTATTATGTCAGGAGGATCAGCAGTACCCTCATTGCGGGATAAGCTTATTCCGTAGTTAGTATTGTTGACGATAGTGTTATTTCGAATTATCGCAGCGGGATCGGAGGAATAAGTATAAATATAGATTCCATCGCCGTTGTTGTTGTGTATCCAGTTATTTTTTATTGTCATAGGGACCCAACAAGTTATCCCTGTAGAACAATTCCGTATTGTGAACCCGGAGAGTATGCTATATCCTGTCCCGCATACAACTCCATCTCCCATACCATTCGTCTCAATTATCGTAGCAGCCACTACAGCCGAATCACCGGGGGCCGTGCTGCGCAATGTTACGGCTTTGTCCAAGGAAACTGACTCATAATAAATACCAGGGTTAGCCACAATAACATCACCGTCATTGGCATCAGCCACCGCATCGTTTATCCAGTTATACCAGGTGCCTGTTCTGAGATTCTGCACGCGGTTTTCACGATAGTCGAACCACCACACATAGCCTTTGGTTACATTGTCATTCGAATCAACTTCATCAATTCGCCAGTAGTTTGTTCCGCCTACTTTCAGCCATTGCCGTTCGGCCTCGAGCATCGTAGCCTGCTGATTGCCCTTAAACTCGGGCGAAGACTGGTTGGCATCAGCTACCGAGTCATAATCACTGCCAAAGTACACGTTATGGGAGTTCGCATCCAGTCCCGCATCCCATTCTAATTCCAACGGCTGCCCCGTATCCAGCAGTATCGCTGCGCCCCTGGCTGGATGCGGATTTCTCGCTATCTTAATCGCGGTTTCGATAATCGTTCTGTCGTCATCATCCACCACCCGGTCGCCGTTGACGTCTCCCTCTGACCATTGCGCACCCGTCTGGCTCTGGTGAGCAGCCCATACGTCAAGGTCGTTGTAGTCGGCCACGCCGTCCAGATTCACGTCGCCCATTAAGAACAGTTTTGGCTCGCCGGCGTTCCTGTAGTAGAGATTGTACAGCGGATTGTCTTTATCCGGAACTGCTTCGAATGTCGCGCCTGCTTTCAGTTCCAGAGTATTTACGTACAAAACTTCAAGAGGCATAGCCGGGTTCGACACGTTGTTTCTGTGTTTATCGACCAGTTTCACAGAAATTCTGCCCGCCGTATCGCTCACATCGTTAGCATCACGGCCTACCACCAGCTTGTCGAGCACAAAATTGCTTGTGGAGAAGTCGCCGGCGCTTACCGTCCGGCTGTCTGCGCCGGCAACTTCAATCGCTATCACAATGTTCGGGTCATATCCGTTACTGTCGGCAAAGCCGCACGCAATTGTCAGATTGCCCAGACCTGCACTGCATTCGGGTCGATATCCAGGCAGCCGTTGATATTGTAGTAGTTCGGGTCATCATCCGATGCCATCAGTTGAATCGTACTGCCCGGTACGGCCGTCAACCCGCTATTGCTGTCCAGCAGCAGGCTGGAGACGATAATCTGCGAGTTCGAATCATTTATGTCTAACAGCCCATCGGCCTTGATGCCCACAACAATACTTTCGGCGGTAAGCTCACCGCCGGCGATTGTGTAAGTGCTGCTGTTGCAGTCCGCCCGGACGCCGATGTAGAGGTATTGCTCTACTGCCATCGTACCGCCGCTTTGAGATACGCTTCCGCCGTTGTCTATACCTACGAATAATTCCTTTGCTGCCGCCGTTCCCGAAGATATAACCGCCGTCGTGCCGTTATCAATAGCCGCCCTGTCCGATGAATTCGGGATGCTGTTCGTATCCCAGTTGTCGGCGTTGGCCCAATCGCCGTAGTCGGCTCCCTGCCAGTGGACATCGGCCAAATCCGGCAGCGGCCGAACGCCATTCATATTTGCAATCTGCTGGTCTATCCAGTTGATGTGTAAACTAATCCTCGGACCAAAGGAGTTTCTCGCCATAACACTCGTGTAGAGCCCCGCTAATTTCCACTCGATACCATCCTTGATAAACCAGCCCGCCCCCGAGTCCCCGTTGCCCCCGTTCACTTCGTATTTTACGTAGTCGTCTTCGCCGATGGTGTCGAAAGCTTTATATAATGTTGAGTCGGCGCTGCGGACAACGTTCCTGCCCCAGTGCAGCGTACCCGCAGGCTCTATTGGAGGATCCGGATAGCCGTACCACCGCTGCGGGCCGTAGCTGCCGATTGTAAGTAACTTGCCAACCTCATCCGAGTCGCTGTAAAGGTCCACCCAGTTGCTAAAGTCAGCGTCCTTTAGCTTATCGTAGTCGTTCGGGTCAGGATTATTGGCGTCATTAGCGTCATTCGGGTCAATCCATTCGAGCTTCTTAACACGGCAAATGTCCAGGTCCTTGCCGGAATTAGCCCTGTAGTCCACAATTATATAATTGTAATTGGGGTCTGACCCGATGCTCACTTTTTTAGTGTAGAAGTTCCCATACCAGTGTGCAGCCGTTATGATGAAGTTTGGCGCGATCACTGTCGCCGTGGGTTTCTCTGAGGCATTCCTGTTTATCCTTGCCAGGCATTTCTCGTACGGCCCTTCTATATTCGCGTCCGGTAAATCATTATAATCGGCCCGCCAATAAACCAAAGCCTGAGCCGGCAGAACCAGCCACACGAGACTCGTCAATAACACCGCTGTGAAAAACCGAAAACCAAAAACCCGCTCGCTCAAAACTAATC
>CAJVYK010000018.1 GCA_913009865.1 uncultured bacterium | reverse complement strand
GAGATAAAGGAATGTGACTGGAGTTCAGACGTGTGCTCTTCCGATCTTAATTACACCCAATTTCTTCTGGAACCTCGCATTTATTATTTTAACCCCTTTCTTCATTGTCGGAACATATAGAATACTAAAGAGTCCGCCAATCTTTTTATCTAAAACAGCAGAATTTTGGTTTACAGAAAAAAGATTTGATATTCGAATAGGAGCAGTCTTTTCTCTCTTGATAGTTATAATAAATCTTTGGGCCTACTGGCCGAGTTTTTTTCACCTTTTTCGTCATGATGAGTGGTTTTTCTTCTTTTCATCCAAAGACATAACGCCTAATCTGCAATTCATCATTAAACATATCGATTGGCAATTGAGACTACCTTATGACCGTTTGGTATTCCGTCCTATTCATCACGGTATGTTAGCTTTAAACCGCGTTGTTTTTGATGCTAATTATATTGGCCCCCATATTGTAACGTTTGTAAAGCATATCATGGCCACCTTTTGCTTGTGGTGGCTTATGTGGAAATGTAATCGAAGGTGGATTTCTGCTCTTTTTGCATTATTCTTTTCCGTTTTGGCTGTAAGTGCCGACCCTGTAATATGGCCTCATCTCGACGCATATATAGTAACTGCTATATTTACACTTTTGGCGGTTATTACCTTTCGTAAAACCATTTACAATCAAATATCTGCGACCAAGGGTTTTCTTTTGACCGCTCTACTGCTTTTTTTGAATCTTCTCACTACAGAGATAGCATTTCTTATGCCTTTTGTTTTCTTTTGTGCATACTGGTTTATTTTTAGAAATCATGATGAAAAAGAACTTAAACAAAAAGATAGAGGCAGTTGGATTATGCTTTTGCTGCCGATTGTTTTATGGGCGGTGCTTTTCTCGATACACCTTTATTTGGCATATCCTGATTTAGCAATGACCCGTCAGTCTGATGCTATAGGTTTATGGATGCCTTTTGTTAATGTGGGCAAAGCTATGTTGGTATCACTTTCGGGAATATTTTTCCCCATGTTTACTAATATCAACTATGCAGATAAAATATATTTCAAAGTCTCTTATACTGGTGTTGTGTGCTTAATTGTATCCATATTTTTTTGTATTCGATTTAGGAGAAAAATATTCAGGCCTATAACTAAGCAGATTATATTCTCGACAATGTTAATTTTTTCTATCTTAATAATTATTTGTTTTGCTCGCGCTTCATATATAAACAGTTTGTTAAATCACAATAATATGTCAAGCCACTATGTGTACTGCATCAGTGCCTTGATTATTTTTACAATTTATACATTCTTTGATTTTGACAAAATTGCGGCAAACAAAAAAATGAGTTTGTCGCTACTTTTAATATTAGCTTTTTTGACAGGCAATCACGCTTTTAGGACGCGTCAGTCTGCTCTGGAGGTAGAAAAACAGACAGCACCTTTGAAAAAATACTTTGATTCGGTTAGAGATTTTGTCGCTGTTCATAAAAAAGACCCGGATTTTTCTTTCAAAATAATTGACCGTCCTCCGAAGATAAAGCCGTTCAGTTGGTATAGTGAAACCTGTATCGACGGGTTATTTAATCGTTTTATAAATAACAAAACGCCTAAATATCTACTCGAATATGATTATGCCTCAGAAAAACTTAAATATTCTATTTACGACGAAAACCCCCAGTTAGTCACAGCTTCAGAAGTATCTACAGATATTTCAAAAGAAGCCGATTATGTAAATTCTATCGGTATGAACTTTAAAAAAGTACCAGGGAGAAAATATAATCTTTTAATGGGTATGTTCGAGGTGACCCAGAAACAGTGGATGGATATAATGGGTTTTAATCCGAGCAGGTTTAAAAATGACAATCATCCAGTGGAAAATGTCTCTTTCGATATGGTCCAAAAGTTCGTAAAACGCCTGAATAAAACTGAGGGTGGTAATTTGTACAGATTGCCTGCAGAGAAAGAGTATTTGTATTTGGTCAATTTATTTACATCCAATCAGGGCGGGCAGGGTAAGAATATTAATAAATATGCCTGGCTTAAAGGTAATGCAAAAGGAATGACTCACCCCGTCGGCAAGCTTAATCCTATGCTTACAGGATTTTATGATTTAATAGGAAATGTTTGGGAATGGACAGAGAACCCAATAGATTACAACTCGACGGTTAAGCCTCTCAAAGATAATCCCCGTATATGCTTTGGGGGAAGTTGGCGAAATGAAAATGTAAACTTAGATAATTTAACAACAAATTATCCATTAGAGTTCCGACATGAGAATCTCGGATTTAGGATTGTAAGAGAGGCCCCGGAGAACAGACAAAAGGAGCAATAGTATGAAGCTGGATTGGCCCTTAATGGAAAATAACATCACCAGGGAAGACATGGACGTTCTCATTGAATTCCTCAAGGGTGGTCCCCGCCTTACGCAATCGAGCAATGTTCAGGCCTTCGAGGATGAATGGTCCGAGTGGCTCGGCGTACACCACAGCGTCTATGTAAATTCCGGCTCATCGGCAAACCTGATTACTATGGCTGCACTGAAATATCTTTATGGCAGTGGCCAAATTATTGTCCCTACGCTCACCTGGGTATCGGATATTGCTTCCGTACTCCAAAGTGGTTTTACACCTGTTTTTGTTGATATCAACCCTAAGAATCTATGTATGGATGATAAGCAGGTCATCGCCAGACTTTCCGACAAAACCAGGGCGGTGTTCCTCACCCACGTCCAGGGTTTCAACGGTTTGACCGAGCGATTGCTTTCTGAGCTCAAAAAGCTAAATATACCATTGATTGAAGATGTATGTGAATCGCATGGTGCGACATTTAAGGGTAAAAAACTGGGGTCTTTTGGCCTGGTATCTAATTTTTCTTTCTATTTCGCACATCACATGAGCACTATTGAAGGAGGAATGGTTTGCACCAATGACCAGAGTATCTACGAAACAGTTCGTATGCTGCGCTCTCACGGGATGGTCCGTGAAGCATCAAGCAGCACTATCAAAGAAAAATACATTCAGGAAAATCCTGACCTCAGCCCTGATTTTATCTTTGCCTTACCCGGCTATAACGTGCGCAGCACCGAAATCGGGGCTGTTATAGGCCGAAACCAACTCAAACGCCTTGACGAAAATAACGTTAAACGCAGAAGGAATTTTGAGCTTTTTTTAAGAAATCTCGATTCGACTAAATACAGAACTGATTTTAATCTGGAAGGAAGTTGTAATTACGCCTTTAATCTGGTTATTAATAAGCCGGATACAGAATTTCGAGACAGAGTTGAAAAGGAACTGCATAAAGTTGGCGTAGAGTTTCGCCGTGGCAGTAGCGGCGGCGGCAACCAACTCAGACAGCCCTTTCTTAAAAAGATTGTTCCAGATAAGGAATGGAAAAAGTATCCCGAAGTTGAGCACATCCATTTCTACGGCTATTATATCGGCAACTATCCGGGTATTGACGAGCAAAGGATTTTATCGCTCTGCGAACTATTAAACAAAGTATAAAAGGAAAACCGTTGATGAGTCAAGTTGACATTGTTTTGGTTAAACCAGGAAGCCAGAAACAAATTTATGGCGGATTGAGCGCATTTCAACTGACCGCTATTGAGCCACCATTGTGGGGGGCAATGCTGGCAGCTTTTCTGCGAGAACAAGGATACTCAGTGGTTCTATACGATGCGGAGATCGAAAACTGGGACTACCAGGAAACCGCTCAGAAAATAAAGGAAATCGGTCCTGTTTTGGCTGTGGTTGTTGTTTCAGGATCTAATCCTTCGGCATCGACAATGAATATGACAGGAGCAGAAGAAATTGTTTCACTGGTAAAACAGCTCGACGGAAATATTAAAACAATGCTGGCTGGATTGCACCCCAGTGCTTTGCCCAAACGCACAATCAAAGAAGAAAAGGTTGATTTTGTCTGCCAGGGGGAAGGATTTTACACGATTTGCAAACTCATTGACGCCCTTAAAAACAATGCCGAGGAGTTTCCCATCGAAGGCCTGTGGTATGAGAAAGCCGGCCAAATAATTTCCAATCCTCGACCGCCGCTTATAGAAAACCTCGGCCAGATTCCGCAGCCGGCCTGGGACCTTTTGCCGATGAATAAGTATCGTGCGCACAACTGGCACTGTTTTGGCAATATTAACGCCAGAGAACCTTATGGTGTTATCTATACCAGTCTGGGCTGTCCGTTTCACTGTACTTTTTGCTGTATAAATTCATTGTTCGGCAAGAATACCATTCGCTATCGCAGTGCCGATAGTGTGGTGAAAGAACTTGACTTTCTCGTGAATACGTACAGCGTTAAAAACATCAAAATTATTGATGAGATGTTTGCAATGAACGAAAAGCGAGTTATAGAACTGTGTGATAAGATCATCGAAAGAGGATACGATTTGAATATGTGGGCTTACGCTCGAGTCAACACTGTCACTGAAAAAATGCTGGATAAGATGAAAAAGGCCGGGATAAACTGGCTGGCTTACGGTTTTGAATCCGGCAGTAAAAGGGTAATTGCCGATGTTACCAAGGGCTATAAGACAGAACTGGTTGAAAAAATTGTCAAAATGACGTATGATTCGGATATACATATTTGTGGAAACTATATTTTCGGTCTTCCTGAAGACGATTATGACTCTATGAACCAGACCTTGAAGCTGATGCTTGATATTAATGCCGAATGGGCTAACATTTATTCAGCTATGGCATATCCCGGCTCTAAACTTTATGAACTGGCCGTTCAAAACTGCTGGCCTCTTCCTGAGTTATGGCAGGACTATTCTCAATATGGTTACCAGACATTACCGCTGCCAACCAAATATTTAACCGGTGGCCAGGTACTGTCATTTCGTGATTATGCTTTTGATGTCTATTACAAAAGCCCACGATATCTAAATATGATAGAGAGAAAATTTGGCAAGGAAACCAAAGTGCATATTACAGAAATGGCGTCAAAAAAACTGAAAAGAAAATACGCTTCCATCTAAGTGGATTCAGAAATTTTTGCATAAAATGAACAGTTAGTCTGGTAAATTGTGCTGAAAAGTATGGGAACAAGACCAAAGATATCAGTGATTACCGCCTCTAAAAACGGGGGGCGTTTTTTACGGCAAACTGTAGAGTCGGTTTTACAGCAAACTTTCACGGATTATGAGCACGTTTTGGTGGATAGTGCATCCACTGATAACACTATAGAGATTCTTGAAGAATATAAACATATAAGATGGATATCAGAACCAGACAGGCACGCAGATGAGGGATTCTACAAGGCGCTGACAATGACTCGTGGCGAGTATATTATGTTTTGTTGTGTTTCGGATGGATATTTGTACCGAGATTGGTTTGGCAAATGTGTTGAAATACTGGATAACGACCCTGAGGTATCGTTAGTCTATGGGCTGGCTCAGCGTATGGGCGAAGATGGAACGTTAGGAAAAATCAACCGGCCTAATTTTTCTAATCATCCGCCACAGCAAAAAATGGATTTTTTCCCCTTTTGGCTGGGTACTTTTTTTGTTTGTCCTGAAAGCACATTTTGCGTACGTGCTGATGTGTTCAAAGAATGTTTTCCCAAATACGAACCCACCGGCTCTTTTTTACAGAACCATGCACTTCTGAGCTTCAACTATAATTTTAATATCAAGGGCTATCTTCCATACTTTTTACCTGTGGTTGCCAGCTATGGTAGATATCATCATGACAGCAACAGTGCAAAATTAGTCAGACTCAACAAAATTATGAAAAAACAGTATCACGCTGCTGTTGTGCAGTATGGGAATGAATTGCTGTCCGGAAGAAAAGAACATATTTTCCGGGACGGCCAGTCAAATGTGATTAAGACGATTGAACCGGGTGAACTGAAATCCTATCGCCAAAAGGTTTTAGATTATAGAATAAACCGCAAAGCTTATCTTGGCAAAAAAAGAACAGGCGGTCTGCATTACTGGATAAGGAAATTCAAGATACTTATGGGATATTTTGTCTGTCAACGACGCATATATCACTGACCGGTTATGAAAAAGATGATAAGCAACATTGTGTTTACTAAAAATCGACCTTTACAGTTGGAGGGGTATCTGGAAAGCTTGTATAGACATTTTCCAGCAGAGATTATTCAGACATACATCCTGTATAAGGTCGAGCTGTTTGAAGAGAGCTATGAACAGCTTTTCCGGAAATACCCAACCTGCATAGTGATAGAAGAAACTGATTTTTCAAAGGATTTTTTTAGAATTTTAAGCCAGATCGACACAAAATATGTTCTATTCGGTGTTGACGACGTTGTGTACTTTGATGCTGTCGATTTTGACATAATTGATGAGACATTCAGCAGATTTCCAAAGGACATTTTCGGCTTTTCGCTTAGATTCAGCGAGAAGAGCGTAAGAAATGGCAACAACCACGTTAGCGAAACTGTCGCCGCCGGGCAAACTGTTTACAGCATAAACTGGACACAAGGCCAAACTCCGACTACGCGATATCCTTTTGAACTTTGTGCCACCGTTTACCCGACCGGCCTGATAAAAAGGATAATCAACAATGTCTCGAACAACAGTTCACTAATCAAGGCGCTGTTTTCACCGGGTTCTGCTGTCATAAAAATGCTGGGAAAGATAACGTCAACACGGTCGATTCTCAAATCGTTCGGGTATTTCTACAGTCCTAACACGTTGGAATCCTGGAATTGCCGCTGGTGCCAGAACCATAGCGAACAACTGCCAAACTTTCTTTACTTTCAAAAACAATGCGCCAGCGCCATACAGGTGAATATGGTCAATACCTCAACAAATAATACAACAGATGGCGACGCTGAACACACAGTTGAAATCCTGGCCGAAAAATACAAACAAGGCTACAGTCTGGACATCGGTTATATCGCGAAGAACAAGCCTACAGACACACACTCCGGCTCGGAATGTTTCAGATTGATTCAAAAGACGTAACGTGGAAGGAAAATGTCGATATGTCAAGCGTATTGGGCAGATGGAAAAGGCCGCTAAGGAAGGGAAAACTGTTCCGCGCGTTGCTGGGATACCCAGGCTATGTAAGAGATATGTACAAATATACCAGGATGGATGACGCTGAGCAAATCAGGTTTGCTGATACATATCCTTGCTTATTAGATAAAACTGCAAAAACAAGAGTCGACAGTCATTATTTTTATCAGCATCTTTGGGCCTTTAAGAAAATACACTCCTTGAACCCCAAACTGCATGTTGATGTTGGCTCAAACGTAAATTTTGTAGGTATGCTCAGTGCGATTACAGAAGTGCATTTTGTTGATATTCGTCCTTTGAATGTTTCTAATGTTGAAAACCTTAAGAGTATAAAGGGGAGCATATTGGATTTACCATACGAGAATAATTCACTCGAGTCGATATCCTGTCTGCACGTAGCAGAACACATTGGATTGGGCAGGTACGGCGATCCGCTGGATCCCTTGGGAACAAAAAAAGCTGCTACCGAATTATCACGATGCCTGGCTAAAGGCGGCAATCTTTTCCTCTCTTTACCGGTCGGCAAACCGAAGGTTTGCTTTAATGCGCATAGAATTCATTCACCAAAGCAAATTCTCGATTACTTTAGCGGCCTAAAGCTGGTCGAACTATCCGGGACCGATGACAATAAAAGATTCATTGAGCGTATTGCCATCGATATTTTAGAAAACGCAAGATACGCCTGCGGAATGTTCTGGTTTACCAAAATAGGTGATCA
The DNA here is from genome assembly GCA_913009865.1 of uncultured bacterium. Classification (GTDB taxonomy): domain Bacteria; phylum Planctomycetota; class Phycisphaerae; order Sedimentisphaerales; family Anaerobacaceae; genus CAJVYK01. The sequence continues at coordinate 10,564 of CAJVYK010000018.1, read as the reverse complement.
ATCCACATGATACCAGCGTAACGTATTTTTTAAGAATTGAGCAGCAAAATGCGGATTTATTCCAAATTAAAACAGTATTACAGATATCGCAGAAACTGGAAAAAATTTAGATCCAGATCATCTAAAATTAGCGAAGACAGACATATTACCGACCAGTTAAACTTCTACTCGCAGTTATTGAAGAGAAATGACCTTTGTTTTGACATCGGAGCGAATATCGGAGACAAAACCAGCTTATTTCTCCAGTTAGGAGCTACAGTCGTGGCTGTTGAACCCCAGGAAAGTTGCTGGCAGGTTTTGAAACGCAGATTTAAGAATAACAACGTCTATATAGAAAACTGTGCGATTGCTAATAAAGTGGGCAAACAAACATTATTTGTCGATAGATCAACCACTCTCTCCACTATGTCACAAGACTGGATTGCAACAGTAAAGCAAAGCGGACGGTTTTCAGGTCACAAGTGGGCTGATCAAATATCGGTTGAAACAACAACTTTGGATGCTTTGATAGACAAGTACGGTAAGCCCGTATTTTGCAAGATAGACGTCGAAGGATGCGAGTTTGAAGTTTTAAAGGGCCTCTCACAACCCATCAACACTGTTTCCCTTGAATTCATTTCGGAACGTATTGAATCCTCGCTCAGTTGTGTGAATTACTTATACAAGCTTGGAAAAACGCAGTTTAATTATTGTATGGGCGGGTCAATGTCTTTTGCTTTGCCAAATTGGGTTGACTATCATGAGATAAAGTCCATATTAGCGACAATGGACAAGGGTATAGAAAATTATGGAGAAATCTATGTTCGTTTCACATTTGAATGAAAAAGGATGACCCTGACAAGTTTAAATCCCGCAGTTTATGATAATTTCCGAACTTTGCGACTTTTGAATAGATAAACAGACAGAACCGACATGGTAATTGACAAGAGAAAATCAATCTTCAGATTTAATGCGTACAACCGCCATCAGTGGATGGCTAAAATGGCAAAAACAGTTTCTCCAGGCTCAGACGTCCTGGATGCAGGAGCAGGGACAGGACCCTACCGCCACTTTTTTTCCCACTGTAACTACAAAACGCAGGACTTTTGCAATACTCCCAGTACCATAGGGAAGTATACAAAGATGAATTATATCTGTGATATTACAAATATTCCCGTAGCTGATTAATCTTTTGATGTTGTCATTTGTAGCGAGGTCCTCGAGCACATAGCAGAGCCAATCAAGGCTATTGAAGAGTTTTCACGAATCCTACGACAGGGAGGACGACTGTTCCTAACCGCCCCTTTGGGATGTGGGATTCATCAAAAGCCTTATATATTTTACGGTGGCTACACCCCATTTTGGTATGAACGGTTTCTGCCCACGTTTGGGTTCGAAAATTTAAGAATACTTCCCAACTGTGGTTTTTTTAGGCATTATGCTCAGGAATCGAGAAGGTTTATGAAATTTTTGTTTCCTCGAGAGAGGAAAAAACTCAGTAAAATACTGTTTTTTCCACTCAAAATTTTATTGTCCCTTTGGTTTCGTAAATTAATACCTCTTCTGTGCTATTTTTTAGATAAGCTCAATTTTGATAAGACTGAAAATCACACTGTTGGATATTTTGTAGAAGCATCTAAAAGGAAAAACTAAACAATCATCAAAAAAGAAAATGACAAATACAGGACAAAATTTCATAGTCAGAAATTTGTGAGAGTTCAAAATGCCAAAAGCAAAGCGAATATTCGTAATAGCTGATTTCAAAGACGAGAAACCGTGGTCTATTTGTATAGAGGAACGCCGGCTGGTCAAGAGTCTTATTCGCCTTGGCCATGATGTACAGCGGTTTAGCCACAGAAATATTATGATGCAGTGCAGCCCATTCCCCAGCAAACGAATAGCGCGACGCTTTGGCCGCAAAAAATCAAATGAGGTTCTCCTAAAACAGGTTAAGTATTATTACCCGGACATCGTTATTGCCTTTAGTATGAAGTACCTTGATGCTGAAACTGTTAGAGCTATGCGTGAGCTTGTGCCAAATGCGATTTTTGTTGGCAGAGATGGTGACCCTTTCCCTGAAAAATTTCCCGCCCGCATAGCAACGGGAAAAGAAATGGATATCATAATAATGCCAAGTGCCGGCAGATTTCTTCAAATCTATAAAGAGGCGGGGGTACGGTGCTGCGCATTTATCCCTTTTACCTGCGACCCCGACATACAGTACCGATTTGAAGTGGATGATATCTGGAGGACCGACATGGTATTCCTGGGGGCTGCAGAACACACAAGACTTGACCGTAATTATGAAAGATACGAACTCGCCAAAAGGATGTCCGAGCTACCCAACGCTAAGGTTTATGCATGTTTCGGCAGGCCAAAAAGTCAAGGAATGCACTCTTTTTACGCTATTAGCGGAGCTAAGATAGGACTTAGTATCAACATAGCAAACGATGTACGGCTTTACCATTCGGATAGATTCATCAATATCCCCGCTTGCGGCACATTTTGTTTAGCAAAAAGAGCACCTGGTTACGAACTGCTTTTCGAGGATGAGGTGCATTTGAAGTATTTCGATACTGTCGATGAGTTTTTTGAATTGGCCGAGTGGTATCTGAAGCACGAGCAGCAGCGAGAAAAAATCGCAATGGCAGGAATGCAAAGAGCACATAATGAATTCAATTGTGAAAAAATCGCCAGACATATGCTTGACTTAATCGAAACAGGCGCTTATGAGGCCCCTTGGGCGGAAATCCTATAGCTACTTTCTTGAAATATCTTCAAAAAAAATAAATGAACCTTCTTATCCTAACTAACAATCCAAATCGTGCGAGCTTCAGACAGCGAATAGAGGTTTACCTTGATACTCTGCGTACAAACGGCATAAATTGTGAAGTTGCAAAGTTGCCAGCCGGCCATTTGGCACGTCGAAAACTTTTTATGCGAGCAGCAAAATTTGATGGAGTCTTTCTTCATAAAAAAGGGTTGAACCCCTTCGACGCTTTTTGGTTGCGTCGATACAGCAAAAAAATTATCTATAATTTCGACGATGCGATAATGTACAGCCCTAAAGTTCCCGAACGCAACAGCTCCGCCCATTTCAGGCCTTTTCGCAGAACTGCAAAATTAGCGGATATGGTTATTGCCGGCAATTCCTACCTTGCCGAACACGCTCGAAAATTCAATTCTAATGTTAAAGTTCTCCCGATCGGGCTAAAAGTTAGTGACTATCAGGTTGATCGTCCACCTAAAAGTAACGACAAAATCCGGCTGGTCTGGATAGGCAGTAGCAGCACACTTAAGTACCTTGCTGAAATCAAACCCGCTCTTGAAGAAATCGGCTGTTGCTTTGACAACGTTATTCTGCGAATAATATGTGACAGCTTCTTTGACCTGCAAAATATGAGCGTGGAAAAATACTTATGGTCTAATGAGAAGCGAGCCATTGATTTGGCAACGAACGATATTGGCCTTGCGCCGCTGCCAGACAACCGATTCACCAGAGGTAAATGCAGCTTTAAGGTTCTGGAATATGCTTGCGCAGGCCTGCCTGTTGTTGCCTCGCCGGTTGGAACAAATGCTGAATACGTTAAGGACGGCACTACGGGCTTTCTCGCCAAAGACGCCCAGCAGTGGCTCGATAAAATCGCCCAACTGATTGAGAACCGGCAATTGCGAAAAAAAATGGGTGATGAAAATCTGGCGCTGGTAAAAAATTTTGATATCAGCGTAATTGGGAAACAACTAATCGGATTGATTACAAAATGTCTGCGCAACGTTACATCCTGAACAAATTTGTTAATTAACAACTGCCTCCTTTACTGTGTCAGAGATTGAAATGTTCTGCGGCCATCTGACTTACAGTTTCGCCGATAGCCAGAGACGCTGTCGCAGCAGGTGAGGGCGCATTCAAAATGTGAATTGAATTGAGGCCTTTTTCAATCTTGAAATCCTCAATCAGTTCGCCGTTCGGCCCAAGTGCCTGAGCACGCACTCCCGCTCTCGAAGGCTTTATATCCTCGATTCGGAGTGAAGGGATAAGCCTTTGTAATTGTCTTAAAAACTCACCTTTGAAAAATGCCCTTTTGTATTCGTTCAAGCCATACTTCCATTGCCTTAAAAACAGTTTCCACGTACCGGAATAAAACAACGAATCCCACGAATCTTTCAAGCTAAAGTCCGTTTTGCCATAACCTTCTCTTTTTAAGGAGAACACCGCATTGGGGCCGCATTCGACCGTGCCGTCCATCATACGTGTAAAATGAACGCCCAGAAACGGAAAGGCAGGGTCGGGGACCGGATAAATCAGATTCTTAACCTTCTGCAGCGCTTTTTCCGTCAATTCGTAATAATCCCCTCTGAAAGGCACTATTCTTATGCCGGGCTTTACCCCATCCATTTTCGCTATCCTGTCGCATTGCAGCCCCGCACAATTGATAAGATATTTCGTTGTGAAATCGTCCTTGTTAGTGGAAACTGTCGTAACAGCATTGTGCCTGTCAATCGCGGACACTTCACAGCAGGTCAATACCTTACTGCCCTCAGATTTTAATTCGACCAACTCAGCCAGTTTCTTCGTAACTTCTTTAAAATCGATAATCCCTGTGCAGGGCACACGTATACCTGCTATACCTCGGCAGAATGGTTCGATTTTTTTGATTTGGTCAGACCCTATTTTTTCGATACCCTCAATCTGGTTTTCCAAACCGTTCTGAAAAACCTGTTCGAGAGTATTAAGCTCAGCCCCATCCATAGCAACAATTATTTTCCCACAAATCTCGTAAGGGATTTTGTGTTCCGCAGCAAAATCAACGAGCTCTTTGCGGCCTTTGGCACAGTTGTTCGCTTTATACGAGCCGGGCTTATAGTACAGCCCCGAATGAATGACTCCGGAATTGTGGCCGGTTTGATGTGCTGCAAGCTCTTTTTCTTTTTCAAACACGCCAAGGCGAATACCTGGATAATGGATTTGAATTTTATAGGCCGATGCTAACCCAACAATGCCACCACCTATCACGACAATATCAAAGTCAGTTCGTTTCCCCATTCGAGCAAGTCCTTAATATCAACAAACATCACTGGCAAATTCATACTGGGCCTGCAGACAAACTGCGATTATGAAAATTTGCAACAAATCTGTCAAGATTTTTAAATCACCAGGTTAATATCACTTTGGGGTAGTGTATGCTTAGAAAACGTAATATGGGTATAGTAAAGAAAATCCAGACAAAATCAGGGGTAATCTATTGGCAAACGCAGATGTTTATCGTATATCGTATCATCAACGGGAGCAGGATATGCTTTCGGACGACCATTGGTGCAGTGATGCCTGACTGAAAACCGAGGAGAACGAAATGACCAGGGAAAAGATTTTGTTGATTTTATTAGTTGTTGTGATAACGATGGCAGCCGGCGCATTGCCAATATCGGCAGCAACCTATTACGTCAAAAACGGCGGAGATGACAGCGCCGACGGATTAACCGATGCCACAGCGTGGAAAACTATCAGCAAGGTAAACTCAGAAACTTTTTCCCCGGCAGATACAATTTGTTTTAAGAGGGGAGATACATGGAGAATCCCGATAGACGCTCAGCTAATTCCTCGCAGCGGAAGCTCTGCCGGCTATATAACCTACAGCGCCTACGACAAGGGGCCAAAACCCTTGTTTCTGGGATCCGTGGAGAAAAACAGTCCATCGGATTGGACCTTGACGGGCACGCCTAATATCTGGGCCACCGCTAATAATTCCTTCATCCTCGATATTGGAAATATTATTTTCAATAACGAAAAGTCCTGCGGACATAAGGTGTGGAACAGCAGCAGCTTAAAATCGCAGGGCGATTTTTATTATGACGGAGCTAATGAAAGATTACTGCTTTACTCTGCCGCCAACCCGGCAGCATATTATTCAGATATAGAATGCGCGGTGAAAAAACATATAGTTGCTGTAGTTGACAAAAGCTATGTGACCATAAGTAATTTAGACCTGCGTTACGGCGCTGCACATGGAATACAGGGCCGAAATACATCTTATATCACGATACAGGATTGCGATATTTCTTATATAGGCGGAGGCCATCAGAAAACACAGATACGGCGGCGTGGTAGAAAACGACACGTCAGATATGGAAATGCTATAGAATTATGGGAAAGTGCTCACGATATTTTAGTGCAGCGCAATAGAATCCGCCAGATTTATGATAATGCGATAACCAACCAAAGCGGCAATGAGAGAGGCATTTCTCAATACAATATAAACTTTCGATATAACGTAATCTGGAACACTGAAATACCTTACGTCTATTTCACACAAAATCCGGCTACGGTCGTTCACGATATTTATGTCGAAAACAATACTATTGTTAATACAGGATACGGCTGGAGCCACACCGAAGCCCCAAGACCAAGAGCGTGGGCTTTGAAATTCTGGGGCACTATGGGGACAGTATCGAATTTCTACGTACGAAATAATATCATTTACGAATCAAAAAACCTGTGTCTGTCTATGAACAATCCACAGCCGGGCAAAATAATGTTTAATTACAACTGCTGGTATAAAGCTTCGGGAAATATGATTAAGTACGGTCGCTCAGCTTATAGTATGGCTGACTTTCCCGCATATCAAGCCAACACCGGACAGGACGCTAATTCTATTGCCGCTGACCCTGCTTTTGTTGACCTGGCAGGCGGCAATTACAGATTGCAGGACAGCTCGCCCTGCATAGATAAGGGGCTGGATATTGGCTTAACCCAGGATTTTAACTACAACCCAATTGTTCCGCCCTGTCTTCCTGATATTGGCGCTTTTGAATTGACGAACCGGAAACAAGCGGACTATAATAGCAAACTAACTATGCCATAAAGGAAGGAGAATACGAATGAACCGGCGTGATTTTTTAAAGAACTGTGCTGTCGCAGCAGGAGGATTTGCCCTATCGAGTTGTGCCGCCGCAGCGGAAGGACTTGTGCTATCGAACAAGACCTTAGAATCCCGTATCGGTGCCAAACGTCCCAACATCATTTTTATCCTGGCTGACGACCTCGGCTACGGTGATTTAAGCTGTTACGGGGCAACCAAAGTCAGCACGCCCAATATCGACCGCATAGCCGAAGAAGGCATGCGCTTTACCGATGCGCATACACCATCAGCGGTCTGCTCACCCACGCGGTACGGCGTTCTGACCGGGCGGTACTGCTGGCGAACCCGGCTGAAAAGCGGGGTTTGTCTTCCGAATGACCCGCTGCTAATCGACACAAAGCGGATGACCGTGGCATCGCTGCTGAAATCGGTCGGCTATACGACCGGCTGTGTCGGTAAGTGGCACTTAGGTTTCGGTGAACGTGGGCCCGACTGGAACGGAGAACTCAAGCCGGGACCGCTGGAAATCGGCTTCGATTACTACTTCGGCGTGCCTGTCAGCAACAACTGGCCACCCTTTGTATATGTCGAAAATCATCACGTCGTCGGCCGTCTGCAGAACGAAATCATAAAAGTGATAGGCACAGGCAAGGACCAGCCAATCCTCCCGAAACGCAATCCTGAGAAGCTTGCACTGGTACAGACGGATAAGGCGGTAAAATTCATCGAGCGCAGCAAGGATGAGCCGTTCTTTTTATACCTTGCCCCGTGTAATGTTCACGAGCCGCACACACCGAACGAGAAGTTCAAAAATACCAGCAAGGCCGGTATCTACGGCGACTTTATCAAGGAGCTTGACTGGACGGTCAACGAGGTGACGAAAACGCTGGATAGACTAAATCTGACCGACAACACACTTCTTATCGTAACCAGTGATAATGGTGCTATTACAACCGGTACATCAGCCGACTACATAGCAAAGCCCGAAAATAGTACAGGAATGGAGTATGGACATCGTCCCAACGGTTTGTTGCGCGGGCAAAAGGCTGATATCTGGGAAGGCGGCCACCGCGTACCGTTTATCGCACGCTGGCCGGGTAAAATCAGGCCCGGAACAATTAGTGATGAATTGACCTGCCTGACAGATTTGATAGCGACCTGTGCCGTCATCGTGGGCAAAGAGCTGCCGGATAACGCCGGAGAAGACAGCTACAACATCCTGCCGGCCCTATTGGGCGAAAAACTCAACAAACCCATCAGGGAGGCAATCGTGCATCATTCCGGAGCAGGTATGTTCGCTATACGCCAGGGGCCGTGGAAGCTGATACCCAGACGCGGCTCCGGCGGCTTCACCAAGCCGGTTCGTTATAAACCCAAGCCGGGCGAGCCAGCCGGACAGCTTTACAATATGGCCAACGACCTGGGCGAGACGAACAATGTGTGGAGCCAACACCCTAAGATTGTGAAGCGCCTGACAAAACTGCTTGTCAAGTACAGAGAAGAGGGCCACAGCCGTCCTTTGCGACGAAAGTAAGTTCCGCAGCATCGTCTTCGGCTTGCATATTTCCAATTCATATAAAAAAATGGGCAAGTCAGAAGACTTGCCCATTTAACAACTAAATATATTGGCTGTTAGTGCTGCGTCTTATTTTTTACGACGACGGAGCAGTGCTAATCCACCAAGGCCAAGCAGTGCTACTGTTGCCGGCTCTGGGACGCCCGCAGCCGCCTGAATCTCCGCCGTGGTCAGTTCACTGTCGTAGATACGGACATCGTCGATCTCGCCAAGCCATGGAGATGTAGATTTACCTTCTGCGTACCATCCGATATAGACATCATTAAGGGTGTTTGGATCAGGACCGTGGAGATTGACTACCTTCTGGGGTTGACCATAGCTAGCAGCCACTTCAAGGCCGTCGATGTAGAGCTTGACATCTCCGATAGTCGCATCGACCTTATCGGGCAGTACTGCCGCTACGTGATGCCATTGGCCGTCGGCCAATTTGACACCATAGTAGTTGACGTTCCCGCCTGCCATTCCCAGAAAGAGAGAACCCCAGTCAAGGGTCAATTCCCATCTTCCAACATCCCAGCCTACATCAGTTCCCCAACTTAGGATGTCACGCGAGTGGTCATATACTAAGTCGCCATTTCCATCTACTTCCGTCGGTGTCGGTGCCTTGATCCAGGCCATCGAGGTTATAGCGCTGTTGCCGAGAGGCCCTGAATAGCCGGCTGCATACCCATAACCGCCAATCCCATCGGCATCGCCATAGAACTCCAGCGCGCCGCTCGGACTTGCACCATCCGGAGCTCCGGTTGTCCAACTTGGATAATTAACCAGGGTAGCATCGTGGCCGTTACCGCTCGTATCGGCGGCGGTGCTGCCACTGCCATCCTCCAAGGCCCAGTAAGCATCCAGGGCCGCCGAGGCATTACTAACCAAACCTAATAGCAAAACAAAGGTCATTAAACAAAGTACTTTCTTACACATAATACTCCTCCTCTTACAAATTTCAAAAAACCTCTACCTCTTACATCTTTGCTTTAGCTACAAGCCAAAACAACTCTTCTGTCGCTCTCAACAAGCATCCACAACCTCGCTTGGCAACACACCAAACCACCTTCACCTGATTTTAGAATGCTTATCTCAAACAACTTTCAACAAAACAAGTTCTTAAAAACTTACTCAAAACACAAAAATTTCTGCTTAGAGAAGCAATCTGTGAAAGGGTAGATAAAAAAAAGATATGCGGGGGACGTCCAAACATAACATACGGTGGGAAACTTTGCCCATCTCTCTCACCCATCCTCTTCTCATCACTCTTAATTCTCTCTCACTGACTACCCCACCACCAAAACGAATGACATAAGGTACATCAGTTTCGCCAAAAGCAGATAAATCCTCAACCGCCAATAATACACGCATCGGCATTTACCTGCTCTTCTTATTATAAGACTATACCTGTTTCCTCTTTAAATGTCAATATAAAATTGCCTAAATTCTAAAATTTTTGTATTTTTTTCGGACTTACTCTTCAATGCCCTGCACATAACGATTCAGGCGGGCCTTAAGTTGGCGCAAGGCCTTCTAAAACAAGGAGATACGATATATTATATACAGCAGCAGTTCGTTTGCGTTTAAGCTGGACATCTCAGCTCCGCTTGAAAATTATTGTGGCTAAATTCATTAACAATAAGACCTTAGGCCAATCACCACCGTCCGTGCCCCGTACCACGAATCACGAATAATATAATCCGCAAAAACTTGTAGATATTACGGTTAAACACAACTTTTTTATGAATACTATTGCTGCGGAAATAGTATAATCGCCAAACTTGGTTCTGCTCGGCGGACTGTCAGCAGGTTATAAGGTAAAATGTAAACATCCTGTATTTATTTTAAGGAGAACAGCGATGAAGTTTAAGGCCCCAAAGACCTTGACAATGTTAGTTGCCCTCGCAACTGTTCTATTGATTGGACCCGTTCTGCTCACTGACAGCAGGGCCGCTGATTCCGCTCAATTTGAGCCAGCGACCGAAAGGACAGAGGCAATCGCCCGGTATGAACAGATGCAATACGGTATGTTCATTCACTACGGTGTTAACACATACCTCGAAAAGCCGTTCTGCACGATAGGCATAAAAAAAATTCCCCTGCCGCCGCTGGAAATATCTAACCCTACGAAACTCGATGTTGACCCATGGGTCGCCACTGCTAAAAAAGC
>CAJVYK010000017.1 GCA_913009865.1 uncultured bacterium | reverse complement strand
ACGGCACCGGCAATGGTGTCAACACAGCCATCCTTCGCGAAATTGCCTCCGAGATTATAAATCAGGGTGCCGACTTAGTCATGTTTTCAGGTGATCTTGTTTACGGCAACACTACCAACACGACTATTTTGCAAAAGCAACTTATTGTGTGGCGGAACACAATGCAATCCGTTTATGATGCTAATATCGCCGTCTATCCGGTTCGTGGTAATCACGATGTCGGCAGTACAGCCGCCTGGAACAACGTTTTCTCCGGCTCATACGCTATGCCCGGCAATGGGCCTGCTGGCGAGAAGAATATGACATATGCAGTTGTGCACAAAAACGCTTTAATCCTCGGACTCGATGAGTATGACGGAGTCAATAATAACCGTACCTACCACCGGCTGAATCAGGCGTGGGTTGATGCCCGGTTTGCGGCAAATACCAAATCGCATATTTTTGTTTTCGGCCATGAACCTGCTTTTAAAGCCCAACACGCTGATTGCCTTGACGATTATCCGACCAATCGCGATGCTTTTTTGGCCGGTATCAAAAACGCGCGAGGAAGAATATATTTTACCGCTCACGATCACTTCTACAATCACGCCCTTGTTGACGACAATGACGGTGACCCGAACAACGATATTCATCAGTACATTGTTGGAACCGCTGGAGGGCCCCTCTATAACTGGGGGATGGGGGATTACAATGACCCCAACATGCAATTAGTAAGCTATCGTAAGCAGTATGGCTACATCCTTGGTGAGGTCGATGGTCTCAATGTAACCCTGACGTGGATGGAGCGCGTCAGGGTGAATACATATACAGCCAAAGAGGTATGGAGTTACACTGCTGTTCCGGCATTTGTTGATGATGGCGGGGTTGGCCTTATCCGGAAATAGCGGCTGTTCTCACCTTAGGGTCTGTCATAAAAAAATATTTTTTCAAAATCGGCTTTATTTGCTCTTTGCAGTTTTTGTGTTATACTTTTTGTAGTGGGTTGGACTATACCGAAGTTATTCCGATAAAACATTCGAAACCGGCGAAAACTGCGTTGGGTTAAATCGAGTATCTAAAATGGAAATTGAAAATTTCTCGGAAGATGTTACCGTCGTTATTTTGCCTAACGGTGCACAGTTGGAGGAGAAGCTTGAGACTGTCAACGAAATCACCAGTAACAGATGTGATTGCGACGTGGTGATTGATTTTTCTAAAGTTGAAACCCTGACTTCTTCGAGCATCTGTAATCTCATGATATTGAACAAGTTGTTAAGTGGATGCGGACACCGGCTCATACTATGCAATGTTTCTCTGCCGGTCAAAGGTATTTTAACGATAACCGGTCTTAAGACGTTCTTCGAATTTGCTGATGACAAGTTCGCTGCCTTAGAATCTATTCAGCGTACTCCTTAGTAAGTGAACTCCCCTGAGTCGGCAGCGTTTTTGCTGTTTGGCCTGAGCGGCCTGATATTAAGAAGATTAAAATTCAAGAATACCTATACCTAAGGCACAGGTGGCATAAATTAAAAATCAAAACGATGTCCTGAGCAAAATAAGCTTGCCCTGAGCGAAGTCGAAGGGTCGAAGGATTACATTGCAAAATGCAAAACTTTCTCTTTTTGAATTTTTACTTGTCATTTTGATTTTTTCATTTTGATTTTTGATATTTCCTTTTGTCGCCATTTGGGTAATTGTTCGCGGGTTACTTTTTGCCATAATCCTTTCTTTTGACTGCGGGCAACGGCTTCCAGTTGCTTGTACTTGTTATAAAAGCTGTGTTTGAATCGCAAATCCGCATAAGCAAAACCCTCAGCTACCAGAACTTCATTCAAAACAGAGCCGTCCGGCAGCTTAACGTAAGCCAACAATCTGCCGAACTTACCTCTCGTTCGGTTTCCCTCATCGAGATAAACGACAACCTTTTTTCCAAGAGCTGATTTTGTTACAAATTCAGCGGCCTGCGGCCCGAAATACATTATGCCGGTCTTTGGATTTTTAGTCTCCGGCGTGTCAATTCCCCAAAGTCTTATCCTCGTGTGAGCGTAGTTACCATCGGGTATATCTATATCGATGGTGTCGCCATCGACGACATTTACAACGGAGAAGGTTTTGCCGTGATATTTTTCAAAATCGCGGCCTTTTGCCTGTTTGCCGGATTGTGGTTGCCTCTGCCACTTACGTCTAATCGGGCTGTGGTCAAGCCGGATAAGTACTGCTGCCAACAGTAGGCACAGGACGAATATAGCCCAACGCCTGCGTCTGCTCATTGCATAGGTGGGTTTCTTTTTGTGCCTTTGTGTTTTCGTGGCTAATTTTTCCGTTTTTCGGCTGGTTTGTCCAAATCGAAGGCGAGGCAAACGGCTTCAAGGGCTTTTTCGGCCTGGGCCTCGTCCACGATACAACTGATGCGAATTTCACTGGTGGTAATTGTATCGATATTGATTTTGGCTTCGGCCAGGGCGCCGAACATTCTGTCTGCCACGCCATAATGGGTTCGCATACCGACGCCGACTACAGAAATCTCGGCAATGTCTTCACGGGTGAAAATGCTTTCGCAGTTAACCTCATCTTTGATTTGCCCTACGGCTTCTTTAGCGGCGGTCAAGTCAGAAATGCCGATTGTAAACGACAGGTTCGCTTTTTCGGAGCTGACTTCTGTTTGAACAATATCGTTGACAACCACTTTGGCCTTTGCCAGATGAGCAAATATTTTTGCCGCATTGCCCGGCTTGTTATCCACACCGACAAGACTCAGCTTGGCCATATCTTTCTGGATTGTCGCTCCTGAAACCAGTACACCTTCCATCTGCGGAACCTCGTGTGTAATCATTGTTCCCTCCGTTTCTTCGCTACTGCTTCTTACGTGAATTTTGACATCATATTTTTTGGCAAACTCAACGGCTCGGCTGTGCAAAACGGTCGCCCCAAGACTTGCCATCTCGAGCATTTCATTATAACTAATCTGTTCTATTTTTGCAGCCGTTTTGAATATTCGCGGGTCGGTTGTGTGGATTCCGTCAACGTCGGTATAAATTTCACATTCCTCGGCTCCCAAAGCTGCGGCAAGGGCAACTGCGGTTGTGTCAGAGCCGCCTCTGCCGAGCGTAGTTATATTCTCATTCTCATCTATGCCCTGAAAACCGGCAACGAGAACAATTCTGCCTTTATTCAATTGTTCGTGAATCCGCTCGGCTCCGATGCTCTTTATCCGTGCCTTTGTATGGACGTTGTCGGTAATCATTCGGATTTGTCCGCCGGTAAAACTGATAGCTTTGTAGCCCATAGTGTCGAGAGCCATAGCGAAAAGCGAGACTGTTTGTTGCTCACCGGTACTGAGCAGTTGGTCCATTTCGCGTTTAGGCGGATTGGTATTAAGCTCCAAAGCGTCGGCAACGAGCTGGTCGGTCTGTTTGCCGCGGGCTGAAGCCACCACCACAACGGCAAAGCCGTTCTTTACCGTTTTGATTACTCGATCGGCTGCTCGACGAATCTTTTGCGCGTCGGCAACGGAGGTTCCACCGAATTTTTGCACAATTATAGCCATAATTCGTATTTCGTATCTCGTATCTCGTGAAGCGAAATAGGAGATACGCTTCACGAGATACGCTTCACGATTTTAAGAAATACTCCATCAGCTCAAAGCCATTTTCTATTTTGAATCCCGACTTAGCGGCGTTGGCTTCGCTAAAGCTTGTATGCAAAATCCCGCTGATACCGGCTCCTGCCATAGCAAACGGGACCGGCTCAGGGGAATGAGCACGGCTTAGAACCGGCGTAGGATGGTCGGGTGCGAGGAGTATTCGCCATCTGTCGTGATTCTGTAACGCCTCGAGCACGGGTCCGACAATGTATTTATCGATTCGCTCGATGGCTTTTTTCTTCATTTCGACACTGCCGTTGTGGGATGCTTCATCGGGCGCTTCTATGTGGATAAAAATAATGTCATATTGTTCGAGCGCTTCTATAGCAGCACAGGCCTTGCCCTGGTAATTCGTATCGACAAAGCCGGTGGCGCCTGGCACGTCCACAAGAGCAAATCCGATGAGCTTTGACAAACCTCTCACAAGGTCAACAGCGGTGACAGTGGCGCCCTCGATTCCAAATCGCTTCTTAAAACTTTCCATTCGCCCCTTTTTGCCCTGTCCCCAAAGCCAGATAGAGCTGACCTTATTTTCGCCCAGGTCGGCTCTTACTTTGTTAATATCGTGATTGGCAAAAAGCTGCTGTGAACGAGCCATCAAATCAATAAGTAATTCTGAGCCTTTTCCGCGTGGCAGAATTTTTTCTATTTCCGTACTTATGTAATCGTGTGGCGGGCAGGTACGAACATCGAAATCAAGCCCTTTGAAGACTAATAAGTGTCTGTAGCTTAGGCCTGCATAAAAGCGAATTTTCTCATTACCAAGCTTCTCATTTAGCTCTTTTATCAGTTTGCCGGCTTCTTCAGTGGAGATATGGCCGGCACTGTGGTCCGCCATTTTGCCGTCGGCAATGGTAACCAGATTACATCTGAAAACCCAGTTGTCTGCGGATAGCTTGATATTGCGTGCCACCGCCTCAATAGGTGCTCGGCCGGAATAGTATCGTCGGGGGTCATAGCCCAGCAGACTCATCTGTGCAACATCGCTGCCCGGTTCCATATCCACAGGAACCGTCCGGACAAGGCCCTGCCTGCCCTGTGCACTGATTTTATCCATATTCGGCGTTTCAGCGACTTGAAGCACGGTCTTATTACCGAGTTGCTCGAGCGGCTCATCCGCTGCGCCGTCAGGAACTATTATAACGTACTTGGTCATATTAAACTTAAAATTAAATATCAAAATGTAAAAATCAAAATGACATATTAAAATGCAAAATTATCTTTTCCCCTTAAGTGTGAGAATACTCGAGGCAAAGATATTTGCGATTTCGTTCAGCTCATTTAAGAACCAGGCAACTTTCTCTGGCGTCGCACGCTTGCTATCGCGAAGTAAAGCAAACCATAATTTGCTCTCGTTAGTCGATTTAAGAGAAGTATTGAAAAAATTAGTAAAATCTCTTTTGCTGCTTGCTGCCTGTCCTTCAATATAATTTCCAATAATACTCGTGCCACTGCGCAACAGTTGGTCGCCGATTCTTTTTGAAACATTGTCTTTCGGCAATTTATCCAAAAATTCTATAAGTTTTAGTATAAAATTATACAATCTTTTCTTAAACTCATTTTTGAATTTTGATTTTGAATTTTGATTTTTAATTTTTGATTTTAATTCTTTAACCTTCCTTATCTTCCGGTATATCGACTATTCTTATACAGACCGGCCTGCTGCAGATAGTATCGAGTTTGTCCAGGTCTTCGAGAGCTGCGGTTACTTTGCTCTGCCGGGTCGGGTGAGTGGTTATAACTACCGGCACTGTATTATCCGGGCCCTGGCCTTCGTGTTGTAAGGCGCCGGATATACTTATAGCGTTTTCAGCAAGTACTTTGCCGACCTGTGCGAATACGCCGGGCCGGTCCTTGGCCATTAACCTGATATAAAACCTGGTTACGAGATTATCGATTTTCTCTATCAGTGCAGCTGTCTGGTTCCGTGGTTTCAAACACAGGTGGCGAAAAGTAGTAGCGGAATTGCCCAGGGCGACGTCGATAATATCGGCGACAATTGCACTTGCGGTAGGCATCATTCCCGCACCTCTGCCGTAGTACATTACCTGGCCGACGGCACTGCCGAATATGCTGACCGCATTAAACGAACCATTGACGCTGGCAAGCCGGTTGTCTTTGGCGATAAAAGAAGGATGAATCCGAAGCGAAATTCTGTTGTCTTTGTCTTTTTGGCCGATGGCTAACAATTTTAAACAATATCCCATTTCACCGCCGTAACAGATATCATCTTTCGAGATTGATTCGATGCCTTCGACAAAAATATCGTCGAGCGCAATCTCATATCCGAATGCGATAGAGGCGAGAATGGCCAGCTTGTGGGCGCTGTCGCCGCCGCCGATGTCCAGCGTCGGGTCCGCTTCAGCGTATCCTAATTTTTGGGCTTGAGATAGTGCTTCGGGAAAATCCTCATTTTTGCTGGTCATATTCGAGAGGATATAGTTGCAGGTTCCGTTGACGATGCCGTACATTGCTCTGATTTCATTTGCCGCAAGGCCTGTTCGTATCCCTGAGATAATCGGTATGCCGCCGGCACAACTGGCTTCGAATGCTATACAGCGGCCGTTTTTGTGGGCACAATGCATGAGTTCATTGCCATATTCAGCTAAAAGTGCCTTGTTAGCGGTAACTACGTCTTTACCTGCTTCGAGCAATTTAAGCTGGATTTGCTTTGCTGCGTCTGTTCCGCCGACCAGTTCGACTCCTATTTGAATGGTATCATCGTCTAATAATCTGTTTATATCATTGGTAAGAATACCGTCGGCTAATTTTACCAGCCGAGGCGATTGCGTATCGATATCAACTACGCAGGCAAGTTCCAGCCGCAGGCTGGTTTTAGCTGCGATTGCATCGGCCTCTTCGGTTATCAGCTTAGCAACGCCGCATCCCACGGTGCCAAAGCCGACAAGTCCAACTTTCACTTTTTTCTCAGCCATATCTTGTGTCTCTGCACAGCACGCCTAATGGCGGTGAATCGTGTTTCGTAGTCTATGAATTCGGTGGTTAATAGTCAACAACGATTTCTGCATTTCTTGACGGTTCACAATCAAACACCTATAATCATAGTTTTAATAATCCGGGAGTTTGTAGAATATGGCGAAAAAGAAAGCAAAGAAGATTTTGTGTGATAAGTGTACGGGGCTGTGCTGCAGGTATTTTGCCCTGCCGATTGAAACGCCGGAAGACAAGGAAGATTTCGACGATATAAAGTGGTATCTGTGTCATAAAGATATAACGGTATTTATTGAAGACGGCGATTGGTATATCAATATAAAAAACAAGTGTAAGCACCTTGGCAAAGACTATAAGTGCAGGATATACGACAAAAGGCCGAGGATTTGCAGAGGTTACAGGCACAGCGACTGTGATTTTACAGACGGCGAGTATGATTACGAACTGCACTTTACCAGCGGCAGGCAGATGGAAGAGTATATAAAGATAAAATTTGACAATAACGTGAAAGAAAAGCAGAAAGCAAAGAAAAAAAGGAAAAAGCCGCAGAGGACACAGAGACCACAGAGAAAAAATTAAAAGGGGAAAATTAACCACGTAAATCTGTGAAGATATGAAGAGAGGGCATCCTTAAGTATAATTCGGCTGACAATGTTAACCGTAATATGAAAGGAGGCCCTTATGGCAACGTATTATATCGGAGCAGACGTGCATAGCAACAATATAGAAATGGCAATCCAGAATCGGAAAAAAATCGTTAAACGTTACACGATACCGGCCAGCATATCGGCTGTGTCCCAGGTGCTGGACTCCCTGCAGGGAAAAAAACTCATGGCAATCGAAGAAGGCCCAATGGCTGGTTGGCTCTATCGCAACTTGCACAGCAAGGTTGATAGTTTCATAGTAGCCGATCCTCGACGCAACAAATTGATTAGCTCCGACGGCGACCATGACGACAAGATTGACTCGGCCAAGCTGGCATTGCTGTTGGCAGGCGGTTATCTCAGAGAAGTTTACCATAGTGACGATGATCAGCGAGTCGAGCTTAAGCACTGGGTCGGTTTATACCACGACAGAGTCAGAGATGCCGTAAGAAACATAAACAAGCTTCGCGCCCGCTGCCGAATGCACGGTGTCACTATACCCCGCAAGGTCCTTCGCCAGGCCGGACACCGCACTGAATGGCTGAGCAAGTTGAAAAAAACTGCTTTATCTAACCAGCTGCTTATGCTCTGGATAGGATACGACGCCACTGCCAAACAGGCACGCATGGCAAAACAGCAGCTGATCAATCTTGGTAAAAAATATTCAGTCATCCGTCTCTGGAGAGAACTGGCCGGAATCGGAATTATTCGCGCAGTAACTATCTTTGCTTATCTGGACACACCCTGGCGGTTCAAAAGGAAAAACAAATTGTGGAAATACTGTGGTATAGGCCTGCAAAGAACAGCAAGTGGTACGGATAAGAAAGGCAAACCCAAACCAGCAAGATTACAACTGCCCTGGGCGGCTAACCGTATCCTCAAGAATGCGATCTTAGGTGCCGCCCTGACCGCTATAAACCAAAAACAGAACACCTTCAAAGCTGATTACGAAAGGATGGTGAAAAATGGCATAATACCCAGCAACGCCCGGCACACAGTTGCAAGAAAACTTTTGACGGTGATGTGGGGTATGTGGAAAAGAAGCTGTCAGTTCAACAATTGCGAAGCGACGGTATCAGAGCCGGAAAAGGAATATGCTCTCAATTAATGATTACAATATCGAGGTTAATCCAGGCGGCGTGTTCCTGTTTAGCCACTGGACTCCCATATGGGAAGTCCCCTATCTGTGAATGAACCGCCGCCTTTTATGCTGTGCCTCAATAATCTGCATGGACCGCTGATTTCAGCGAGTCCCCGATAGGTGGTTGGCAACATTTTATATGATTGCCCAAAATCCGAAGCAGATAAATGATATTGTCCGAGCTACGAAGAATGGTTTAGAGTTGTAATTTGTTGTTATTTGGTTCAGTGATACATATTTGCTGTTTAAGCTGTGAGTTGGCAGGTGTTATGGATGCCCTCAAAGAGAAGTTTTTGAGGCAATAGGAATTTTGTTACTTGACTTTAAGCTCTTCATAGGTGGTAAAATCTTTCTGCGTTTTTACTTACTTTTTACTCACTTTTTCCAAATTTTTACGCATTTTTCCCACTTTTTCCACATTTTTCAAACGTTTTCAAGCGTTTTTGCCTTACCCATTTTAGCAATTTGCGATTACGATTGAAATTTTCCCCAGCCGTTCCCCGCATAAACAGCCCAATTTGAATCTGTAAACGCTCTCAGGATTCCTCTAATTTACCATATCGAACCCTAAAAACAAGCTAATTTTTCAAGAACACACTGCCCGGCAGTTGTTTTATCAGCCCTTTAAGCCGCAGTGATATCAGACTGGCATTAATACTGCCCGGCGTCGAATCCACCTCTGCGATTATCTCTTCTATGTGCAATGGCTCTTTGCTTAGACAATCATAAATCGTTTTTTCACAGTTACTTAAATTCAACTGGCTCACATCGAACAAGGGCGTTTCTATTTTTTCAGACGCCTTTATTGCTGCCTCAGATGTGTGGTTTTTTAGTTGTTCGCCGATATAGCCGAGTGCTTCCATCACATCTTCAACGGATTCGATTAGTGTTGCCCCTTGTTTTATCAATTGATGTGCTCCTTTACTCAACGGCGAATCAATTTTTCCCGGCACCGCCATTACCTCTCGATTATTTTCCATTGCCATTCTGGCTGTAATCATCGCCCCCGAGCGCAGGCCGCCTTCGACAACAATTGTCCCGAGTGACAGTCCTGCTATTATTCTGTTGCGGGGCGGGAAGTTTTCCGGCAACGGCTCATACCGCAGCGGCAACTCGCTGATGCAGGCGCCGGACTCAGCTATAAGCTCAAATAGCTTCTTATTCTCCGGCGGGAAAATATTGCCTAACCCACAACCCTGCACAGCGATTGTGCGTCCGCCGGCGGATAGCGCACCCTGGTGGGCAGCGGTGTCTATGCCGCGAGCCATTCCGGAACAAATAGTAAAGCCGGCTGAACTCAACAAATGAGCAAATCGAGAAGATTGCTCCTGGCCATACAAACTGCAACGCCGGGAACCTACTATCGCAATACCTAAATTGTCAGAGCCGGTCAAACTGCCCTTAACGTAAAGGACCGGCGGGGGGTCGTAAATCCGTTTCAACACAGGCGGATAGCGATTATCGTTTAAATGGATTATCCAGACGCCAAGTTTCCGGGCCAGTTCCAATTCAGCGGTTGTGTCGAATTTGTTGCGAGTTCTGGCAATTGCTTCAGCGGTTTTGAAGCCTATCCTGTCTATTTTGGCAAGCTCGCTCACCGAAGCGCCTAAGGCACGGTCCGCTGAGCCGAAATGCTTTATAAGCTTTGCGAAAGTAGTCGAGCCGACATTATCAGCCCTGATTAGTTTGAGCCAATCTTCAATATCAATGGAATTCTGCTGTAGTTTTGCCATTTTACGTACGGTATTAGAGACAAGTAATTCGGCTGGAGCTTATCTGAATAATTACCTCTGGTCAATGGAAATCAGTCGTTAGTGAATAGCTGAGCGGTTTTGAGGTAATTACACTTGACATTGTCGCGGGCTATAGATAATTTTGTAGTCTGAAGGACTTCGCCGCAAGGCGTCCCCAAGCGGACTTACGGAGAATTCATAAACCGTGTTACAATAACGAGGGCTGCGAAATGGCAGAAAAACAAAAAACTTCAATCGCAGGTAAAAGCAGGGAGCAATTCACTCGCCGTCAGTTCATTGCCGGCGCCGGCGCTGCCGCTGTGTCATTTGCGGTAATCAAGCCGAACCTTGTCCGCGGCGATAAGGCCAATTCGAAAATCGATTTGGGTATAATCGGCTGTGGCGGTCGCGGGACATGGATAGCCGATTTGTTCGGCAAGCACGGCGGATACAATATCGTGGCTGCGGCGGACTACTTCCCGGATAGGGTCAATTCCTTCGGCAAGAAGTACAAGGTGGACCAGGCCCGCCGTTATACCGGCCTGTCGGGTTACCGCAGACTGCTGGAGCAAAAGCTGGACGCGGTGGCAATCATTAGTCCGCCGTATTTCCACCCTGAGCAGGCCGCTGCGGCTATAGACGCCGGCCGTCACGTGTATCTGGCCAAGCCGATAGCGGTGGACGTGCCCGGCTGTAGCAGTGTCGCTGAAAGCGGTAGGAAAGCTTCGGCTGACAAGCTATGTTTTCTCGTTGATTTCCAGACCCGCACTAACGCCCTTTATCGTGAGGCGGTGAAGCGTGCTCAATACGGCGATATCGGCCGTATCGTCTGTGGGGATGTTAGCTACCAGTGTGGCCGACTTCCTATCCAGGCAACCCCAGGCACGGTCAAGGCACGCCTTCGGAACTGGGTGTTCGATATTGCCCTATCCGGTGACATTATTGTCGAGCAGAATATTCACGCTATCGATGTCGCCTCCTGGATACTTGATGAGCAGCCCATTAGTGCGTATGGCACAGGTGGACGCAAGGCGCGCATCGATGTGGGCGACTGCTGGGACCACTTCGCCGTGATATACCGCTTCGGCAACGATGTGGCCGTCAGCTTCAGCTCCAGGCAGTTCGGGCAGGGCTACGACGACATTCTCTGCCGTATGTATGGTACACGCGGCACGATTGATACCCGCTATAATGGTAAGGTGGGTATCCGCGGTAATGTACCTTACAAGGGCGGATATGTCGGCAATATTTACACAGACGGCGCCGTGATAAACATTGCCGACTTCTACGATAACATTATGAAGGGCCGATTCTACAACCCCACCGTGGCCCCAAGCGTGCGGAGCAACCTGACGGCTATCCTTGGCCGTACCGCTGCGTACAACCACGGCGAAGTGAGCTGGGAGGAGATGATGAAGGCCAACGAGAAAATAGAAGCAAAAATCGAGGGTTTGGAAATATAAGGAACTGATTATGAAACAGTTGAGACGGTTTTTGTGGATTGCTGTATCGCTTTTATTGCTTGGCGGCCCGATACAGCTTTTTGCGGGCAAAACGGCTGAACCTGAACCTGGCGATGTGTTCGTCAACTCGATAGGTATGAAACTGGCGTATATCCCGGCGGGCACGTTCTATATGGGCAGCCCGCCGGATGAGAAAGGCCGGCAGGATGATGAGTTCCAGCATCGTGTTAAGCTGACGCGGCCGTTTCGCATCGGTGTGACCGAGGTGACCCAGGCGCAGTGGAACGCTGTTATGGGCAGTGCCCGCTCTTATCTTAAGGGTGACAATTTGCCTGTCGATAAGATGTCGTGGAAAGATGCGGTAACGTTCTGCGAGAAGCTCTCCGAGAAAGAAGGTAAAACCTATCGTCTTCCGACCGAGGCAGAGTGGGAATATGCCTGCCGAGCAGGCGCTGCCGGGCGGTTCGCCGGCACCGGCAAGCTCGATGATATGGGCTGGTACGAGGCCAATAGCGAAGGACAAACACAGCCGGTCGCCACCAAAAAGCCCAACGCCTGGGGCCTTTATGACATGCACGGCAATGTATCAGAGTGGTGTAGCGACTATTACAGCCCGGATTACCCCGAAGTTATGGTCACCGACCCTGCCGGCCCGACCGAGGGCAAATACCGTGTAGTGCGAGGTGGGTCGTGGGGCTACTTTCTCCGCAGCAGCCGATGCGCCGCTCGCAGCAGTGTGTTGCCGTCGTACCGGCTTAAATACACCGGCTTCCGCATAGTAATGGAGATGCCGAAATGAGGTTTTCAAAACTGACTCGCCGTGAAATGATGTTAAACTCCATCCGTGCCGCTGCCGGGCTCACACTGACTGCTTCATGTCGACCTTTATCATCAGGGACGTCTCAGTCCATCCCGGCTGAGCCCTCCAATCGCGGGTTCAAGATAGGCATTTGTGACTGGTCGTTGGGTAAGAGGGCCAGGCCGTCCTCGTTCGAAATGGCCAAACGGCTGGGACTCGATGGCGTGCAGGTGGACCTGGGAAGCGAGCAGGATGACCTGCCCGTGCGCAGGCCGGAAGTGCAAAAGAAATTCCTGGAGTCGGCGAAGAAGTATGATGTGGAAATTGCGTCACTGGCCATATCGGCTCTGAACCAGGTGCCATACAAGAGCGACCCGCGAACTGAGCAATGGGTCGCTGACAGTATCGATGTCTGCAAGGCGATGGGGGTCAACGTGGTGCTCCTGGCCTTTTTCGATAAAGGTAACCTGAAAAACGATAAGAAGGGTATTGA
Organism: uncultured bacterium; assembly: GCA_913009865.1. Lineage (GTDB taxonomy): Bacteria > Planctomycetota > Phycisphaerae > Sedimentisphaerales > Anaerobacaceae > CAJVYK01. The sequence goes on along the minus strand of CAJVYK010000017.1, from coordinate 6,884 downwards.
CACCGTTGTCGAGCGGCTCAAGCGGGTAACGCCGAAAGCTGAGAAGGCCGGCGTGGTTCTCGGCATGGAATCCTTGCTCACCGCCGAGCAGCATATGGATATTATCGAGCGTGTCGGTTCGCCCGCCGTCAAGGTTTACTACGATGTGGGCAACTCCAGCTTGAGGGGCTATAACATCTACAAGGAAATACGCTTCCTCGGGAACGAGCACATCTGTGAGTTTCATGCCAAGGACTACAGATACCTGTTCGGCAAGGGTAAGGTCGATTTCAAGGAAATCCGCCGGGCGATGGACGACATCGGATACCGCGGATGGATACAAATCGAAGGGGCGACGCCGATAGGGCTGGAAGCGAGTTATCGATATGACGCTCAATACCTGCGGAGCATATTTCCTCCTAAGGTGTAATCCACGGAACAAAAGGGCTGCGGCGGAAAAGTGACAGCGGATGGTGCAGATTAAAATTAGACATCAATTCACCATAGGCGGACCGGCGGATGTAAATGGCGGAGCAAGATGGACAGGGATATGAAAATGGAGTTCAAGCAGAAAGTTATTGATTATCCTCTAAAACACTACAAATTAGTCACCATAGTAATGCTCGTCATTACGCTGGCACTGGGTGCGTTAATACCGCTTATACAGGTTGACACAGACCCTGAAAATATGCTCTCGAAAAACGAGGCGGTCAGAGTCTTTCATAACCAGACCAAAGAACGATTCGCTTTGAATGACATTGTGGTTGTAGGTATTGTTAATAACAAAGACCCCAACGGTGTTTTTAATCCATCTTCACTGGCTAAAGTATATGAATTGACCGAATTTGCCAAAACACTTCGCTGGCCGAACGAAAAAAAACCCAATGAACAGATAGGGGTCGTAGAGGTTGACATACTGGCGCCTTCTACTGTTGACTATATCGGGCAGGGCGGAGCCGGCGAGGTTAAGTTCGAATGGCTGATGCGTAAACCGCCGACCACACAGGCCCAGGCCCTGGAAATCAGAGATAAAGCAATGTCCAACCCTCTGCTCAAAGGTACGCTTATTTCCGAGGACGCAAGAGCGATATGCCTGTATCTGCCGCTGACGAGTAAGGATTTGAGCTACAGGGTATATAGCAAACTGAAGGAAAAAATTGCCACGCTAAAAGGCGATGAAAAATATTATATTACCGGCCTGCCCGTTGCCGAGGACACCTTCGGAGTCGAAATGTTCGTGCAAATGGCAATATCGGCTCCGCTGGCAATGCTGATAATTTTTATCCTTATGCTGCTGTTCTTCCGTAAGCTGGTACTGGTTATTTCGCCAATGATTGTGGCTATGGTTGCTGTAATATCGACAATGGGACTGCTAATCGGACTCGGCTACCCTGTTCATATTATGAGCTCGATGATACCGATTTTCCTTATGCCGATAGCTGTGGTTGATTCGGTGCATATCCTTTCCGAATTTTTCGACCGATACACGAAGGAAAAAGGAAGAAAAAATGTTACGAAAGAGGTTATGGACAATCTTTTTACGCCGATGCTTTACACTTCATTGACATCGGCAGCCGGTTTTGCATCGCTTGCCCTTACACCTATTCCACCCGTGCAGGTTTTTGGTATCTTCGTCGCTATTGGCATTATGATTGCCTGGGTGTGTACGGTTACTTTTGTGCCGGCTTACATAATGATGATAAAAGAAAGCTCGCTGGCCGATTTCGGCTCGGGACGGGTACACGCAGAAAAGCAGAACCGGCTGACAAAACTGCTCAATGCAACCGGCAAGTTCACTTACACAAAAGCCAAACCGATATTGATAGTTATCGGTTTAATTACAGCGGTCGCCGTCTATGGGGTTACACGAATTCAGATTAACGATAATCCGGTGAAGTGGTTTTCGAAAAGCCATCCCATTCGCCAGGCGGACATCGAGCTGAACAAGCATTTCGGCGGAACTTATATGGCCTATCTGGTACTCGATAGCGCCGGGCCGCAAACCCTCGATACCGAATACATCGGTACTGTACGTAAGGGCCTGATGGAAATGGCTGTACGGCTCAAGAAGCAATTGCCGGGGGCGGTTGGTATTGTCGCTGAGGCGGAAAAGCTGCTTCTTGCCAAGGCATCTAAAGATAAGACCAGAGAGCAGTTTCTCGATGAGCTTATCGAGCTTGCAAATGAAAAAAGTGATTCCGCTGATGCCGATAAGAATGCCGGAGAGGTATGGTTCGAAATCGCTGACTTCTTCGATTTGGAAAAAGAGAAACTCAAAATTTTCAAGCAGCCAAAAGTTCTGCGATATATCGGGCGGCTGCAGAAATATCTCGATGGTATAGATGTGGTTGGTAAAAGCAATTCTGTTGCTGATGTGGTTAAAAAGGTTTATCAGGAATTGACAGACGGAAAGCAGAAAAACTTCGTAGTCCCGGACAGTTCCGGCGCGGTTGCACAGTGTCTTATGCAGTTCCAGAGCAGCCATAACCCTGACGATTTGTGGCACCTTGTTACGACCGATTATATGCACGCAAACATCTGGATTCAGCTCAAAAGCGGGGATAACAGGGATATGGAAAAAGTCGTAAAAGCAGTGAAAGCGTTTTTTGATGAAAATCCGCCGCCGGTGCCGCTTAAATATAATTGGGCAGGGCTTACGTATATAAATACCGTCTGGCAGAACAAAATGGTCTTCGGAATGCTGCAATCGTTTATGGGCAGTTTCATCGTTGTCTTTATTATGATGACAATACTGTTTCGCTCGCCACTGTGGGGTATAATCTGTATGATACCTTTGACAGTAACGATTGCTGTTATCTACGGAATAATAGGTTTGGTCGGCAAGGACTATGATATGCCGGTTGCGGTGCTCAGCGCCCTGACGCTCGGTATGGCGGTTGACTTTGCGATACACTTCCTCGAACGGGCAAGGGAGAGCTATTCACAGACCGGCTCCTGGCAGGCGAGTACTGTTGTAATGTTCGGAGAGCCGGCCAGGGCAATAAGCAGAAATGTTCTTGTTATCGCGATAGGATTTCTGCCGCTGTTAGCTGCGCCTCTGATGCCGTACAAAACAGTCGGAATTTTCCTGTGCGCAATAATGGCCCTGTCGGGAGCGGTTACACTGCTGGTGCTGCCTGCTATAATAAAGATGGCTGAGAAAACACTGTTTAAGTTCAGGCCGACACCGGAATCTCTAAGCTGCAGTTGCGGCTTCTGTTTAATTATCTCCATCGCAGCCACTGTCCTGATTGTCGTTAATTTGCATCAGTACTGGAAACTCGGCTGGAATAAACTGGCGGTGATTAGTGTAATAGTGATACCCGTAATGGCAGTTGTTTGTATGCTAATGTCACGAAGACAGGCGTGTAAGAGAATTGAAAGTAAAGAAGTATAGAAGTAAAGAAAGTACGATTTGAAAGGGGCCGGAGATGACTGTTGAAAGATGCTTACGCGGTATCGCTGGGTTTTTTATCTTTGTCAGCGTTTTGCTGGCCTATTATCATTCGCTGTACTGGCTGCTTTTCACCGGTTTCGTAGGGTTGAATCTATTGCAGTCGGCCTTTACCAATTGGTGTCCGATGATGAGTATACTTAGAAAACTTGGCGCTAAAAGCTAATGCCGAACGAGTAAAAATGAAAGCGAGCTGTAATATGAAATTATTACCAGTATTTGCAATTGTACTTGTATTTTCAGCAGCACTTTTTGCAGCTGATGACCCCAACCTGCCTGAAAAAATCACCGATGTCGAAACAATAGTAAATAAAGCAAATATAGTTGCATACTACCAGGGCGAAGACGGCAAGGCAAAAGTTAAGATGACAATAACAAGCAAACGAGGGCAAAAACGGTTCCGTGAGTTTATCATACTAAGAAAAGATATCCAGGACGGCGGCGACCAGAAGTACTATGTCTATTTTCTAAAGCCGGCGGACGTTCGCAAAATGGTCTTTATGGTTTATAAATATACCGGCAAAAATAAGGAAGACGATAGATGGCTGTACCTGCCCGGCCTTGACCTTGTAAAGCGAATCGCCGCCAGCGATAAACGCACCAGTTTTGTCGGTTCGGACTTTTTATACGAGGATGTGTCGGGAAGAGGCCTGGCAGAGGATACGCATGAGCTTGTTGAGACTACAGATAAGTATTACATCGTCAGGAATGTGCCGAAAAGGCCGGATACCGTGGAATTTAGCTATTACAATGTCTCGATAGACCGCAAAACTTTTGTGCCGATGAAAATGGAGTTTTATGATAAGAACAGCATGCTCTATCGTGTCATCGAATCCACGAAGGTCGAAACAATTCAGGGATTTCCAACAGTTGTCAAGTCGGTCGTTTCAGATTTGAATACCGGCGGCAAAACCGAAATGGAATTTACCAACGTCAAATATAACATTAATCTAAAGGATATATTTACAGAACGATACCTCCGCAGGCCACCAAGGGAGGCGATTAGATGATTTGCTCTAAGCGGCTGAGAGCAGCTGTGCTTGTACTTGCTGCCGCCTTTTCTTCAGTAGTGGTTGCTCAGCAGGAGGCCGAAAACGATTTTGCCGCGATTCTATCGAATCTGGAGGTGCACGGCTTTTACGAGATACGCTCGGGCTACCGGCTTAGAAAAGATAAATACGAAAAAGATATGTCGATTATGGAACAGCGACTGCAGTTTGCTTTGTCATCGTATATAGACTGGGCTGATTTCAAAGCTAAAGGTGATATCATCGGCGATATGGTGACAGAGCAGGCAGAGTTCGACCTGCGTGAGGCGTATATGTTTACTATGCCGCTCGATTTTATGGATTTGAAAATCGGCAGACAAATTCTTACCTGGGGTACCGGCGACCTTGTCTTTATCAATGATATGTTTCCCAAGGACTGGCAGTCTTTTTTTATCGGCAGAGATACCGAGTATCTAAAGGCGCCGTCCGATGCGGTTAAGCTGAGTATGTTCAGCAAATGGGCTAACCTTGATATCGTCTATACCCCTCAATTCGATTCGGACCGTTTTATAAATGGTGAGCGCATCTCGTACTGGAATTCAAATCTTGGAAGATTGGCCGGCCAGGATGCGATACAGCATACTGACAAGCCGAGCCGATGGTTTAGGGATGATGAAATCGCGGTTCGATTGTATAAGAATATCAATAGTTATGAGCTTGCCCTTTATGGCTATCGCGGCTACTGGAAAAGTCCCGGCGGTCAGAATGCTGCGGCCACCCAGGCAATCTTTCCCGATTTAAATGTTTACGGCGCCAGTGTCCGCGGCGATGTGGGCAAAGGTATCGGGAACATGGAGTTCGGCTATTACGAATCTGATGATGACCGAAGCGGTAAAAACGGCAATATTAACAATTCCGAGTTGCGATTTCTGGCAGGATACGTGCAGGAAATCGGTAAAGATTTTACAGCTGGACTGCAATATTACGTTGAGTATATGACAGATTACAGTCAGTATAAGGATAGCTCGCCCTCCGGCCTTACCCGTGACAGAGACAGGCACCTGGTGACGGTTCGACTGACAAAACTTTTGATAAATCAGAATCTGCGATGCTCGCTCTTTACCTACTTTTCACCATCGGATAAAGATGTGTATATGCGGCCGAACGTAAATTACAAGGTCAGTGATAATTTAGCTGTTGAAGCAGGGGCGAACATTTTCTTCGGAGATTATCCCAGCACTTTCTTCGGCCAGTTCCGTAATGATACAAATCTTTACACAGCACTTCGCTACAGTTTCTAAACCCGTCAGCAGCTTTACGGCAGGAGTCGGCTGAGCAACTGGGCCAGTATTTCGTGTGGAACTTCTCCCACGGCACAATAGGAATAATCACCGAGGCGAACCGTTACCATGTTGCACCGGGCAAAGGAACCACTCCAGAAAGTATGGCCGTGGTCTGTTTGTTCAGACATTCGAGTCATTCCAATGGATTGGGGAGTGTCGGTTACAATAATGACCGAGATTACCCCTTGTGGGGTGTCCACGACATAGCTGCCGACTATCCGAGAACGAAAATGTGCCACACAGCAGCCGCGAATCGACATTCCCTGGCCAATACAGGGGAAGGCGGGGGTAAAACCTAATTTGTTTTTGAAATATTCTGCGAGCTTCTCCGGGTCGGTACTATTATAAAATTCGCTGTGCGGCTTGAGATTGCGCTGGTGAATTTTGACCAGCTCTGCCTGTGCAGCACTTGCGTTGGAGGCTGTGGTTAGGTATAAACCAATAGGAATTAGAACGGCTAATAATACGGCGGCGGCGGCCAGGCCGGACCAAAGCCGCCGATGCAAACGGTGCATCCAGGGGCGTTCGGCATGCTCTGCAATCTGCGGGACTGTCGCAGTTAAGTTAAGTTGACGGCGAATCCTGTCGGCAAGGGCTGTATCGGCCTGAACCGAACGAAAGGCCAGTCGCAATTTTTCTGCCATAGCTTGTTTCTCGGCAAGACACTCTCGGCAATCCTGGCACTGGCCCAGATGTGCCGGCGGAGAAACTTCGCCCTGCATAATATCTTCAAATTGTTCATCGGTAAGGTGATTCATTTTTCACCTCCCATTAATCGCATTTGCTTTGCGTAGGAGATTAACTTCTTTTTCAATGCAGTACGAGCACGACTGGTACGGCTCTTAACAGTACCTACTGCAACATCGGTTATTTCAGCTACCTGCTCCTGGCTGAGCTGCTCGACATCGATCAAGAATAAAGTCAATCGTTGTTCATCCGGTAGTTGACTCAAGGCCTTGATTACCTGCTGGTCGGAAAAATTTTCCAGCAGATCCTGAGCATTCGACCATACTGTTTCATCCCTGTGTGGCGCTTCAGCAATGACTTCTTCCTCAAGAGTGAACGTTCGTCCAATAAATTTTTGGCGGCGGAGTTTGTCAATCCAGTTGTTACGCAATA
>CAJVYK010000016.1 GCA_913009865.1 uncultured bacterium | reverse complement strand
CCCGGAAGTTGCTGTACGCTATTTTAAGTTCCCTATATTGCCGCCGGAAGAGATAGAAGGAGCAGTACTACTCGAAGCTAAACAGGTTTGCCCTTTTAACGTTGACGACAGTGCTGTTGATTACCAGTTGATACCCGATGGCGAGAATAGCGTTAGTGGCGTTTTAGTAGCAACGACGAATAAACTGATAAAAAGAAAAAGCCGACTTGCTGAAGAAGCTTCCCTTAACAACGTCTTGATGGATGTTGACGGACTGGCGCTTCTGAATTGCTTCAGTGAATACGAAAAGTGCGAGGCCGAACGGACGGCAGCTATTTTGAATGTAGGCAATTCTTACACAAATCTGACAATCATAGGCAACAACGCTTTGCCTTTTATTCGTGATATGGCTTATGCCGGCGATGATATCGTTAAGCAGATTGCAATTGAAAATGATGTTTCAGCAAAAACCGTCAGCGACATTCTGTATGGCTGCGAGAATTCGAGCCAACCTCAATTAGAACTCGGTGACAGCATGAAAAAGGCTTGTCAGAAATTGATTATCGATGTTACCGAAACGTTGCGATATTACACGGCTCAGGAGAAATCCGGCTTCGTTGAAAAGGTATTTGTTTGTGGCGGCTTCGCTCTGGTCAAAGGGTTCGTAGAGCTATTGGATAACCAGCTTCCCACAACCGCTGTATTGTGGAATCCGTTTGACAAAATACGCTGCGATGCAGGGTGGCAGTGTGAAGATATTCTCCAAAAAAACGGCCCTGCAATGACAGTGGCGGCCGGCCTTGCTATGAGGTCAATATAATGCGTATCTCGTGAAGCGTGAAGCGTATCTCGCCCGGCGAGATACGAGATACGAGATACGAGATGCGAGATACGAGATACGAGATGCGAGATACGAGATAATGTTCACGATAGATTTATTAAAAGGCCAGGGTATTCCAATAAAGAGCAGGCCGGAAGGCATAGTTATTGCCGCCGTAACTCTTGCTGTGCCCATTATTATTGCAATAATACTGTTCGGCTTCTACCTGAACAATAGTATCGTCATGTCAATACAAAAGCAAAAAATAGTTAATTACAAAACAAAGATTGCCGGATTGTCGGATGCTGTAGAGCTGCAAAAATCATTCGAGAAAGAGAAAAACGTTATAAGTAGCAGCTTATCAGAAGTTAAGTCCTCTATTGGCAGGCATATTCAATGGTCGCCTATCCTGGCGACAGTAGCAAAAAATATGCCGGATTCGGTGGTGTTGACCAAGCTTGAGGTAAAGCAGCGCTCTGTAAAAAGAAAAGTCCCTGGAAAAGACGACCCCAAAAAAATGATTGATATCACTGTTCCTGCAAGAACGCTGCAGATGAACGTTAGCGGCAGTCCACAGTACAATAGTGACAAAGCAATCAGGGACTTTCGAGATAGTCTTCGCTTTTCAACTTTGCTCGGTCCCGATATCGAAGACATCAGAGTTTCGCAGAAATCTGATACGCTTGAGGGCCGGGATGTCGTTTCTTACGAAATAGATTGCGTTTTCAAACCAGGATTATAGCGGGTCCTTTGTGAAGCCGATTTATAAAAAATATTTTACGACAGTAGGTTTAATATGGGCAGGTTGCTTCGTACTGTTTTTATGCGTTTACATACTTGTGCTGGCGCCACAGGAAAAGGGCAAAAAACAGTTCGAAAAGCAACTCGCTGAGAAAAAACAGATGTACAATTCTGTGCTTAAAATGGCTCAAGAGGAAACCAAAATTCGGCTAAATGAACAAATCGAGTCTTTACAGAATAAACTGCAAGGTTTTGTTATCGATTACGAAGATTCGGCCAATTTGACATTCGATATAAGTCAAATTGCCAAGGAAAAAAGAGTGGCTTCGTTTAGCATTAGAACTAAAAACGACCGTAAAAACTCAGTGATACCCAATTGCAGCTATATAAGTGAAAATCGCTTTGATATCAGCTTCACCGCGGATTTTAATCAGTTTGCTACTTTCCTAAATGCTCTGGAGAGGCACCGGCCGATCATCTTTGTAGATAAGTTCACAATAACCCGCCCAAAGCAGGACGATTCGGGGCATGAGGTAAATATGAGCTTGGCGGTTTTTGTCAAAAAGCGACAGGACAGCTAAGGGAATTGATTATTGATAAATGATTATTGATAAATGATTATTGACAAATGAGAACAATAGCAATAGCAAATCAGAAAGGCGGCTGCGGCAAAACAACTACCGCTGTAAATATCGCAGCAGCTTTTGCCAGGTTAGGAAATCAGGTTTTGATAGTTGACCTTGACCCGCAAGCCCACTCTACGCTGGGGTTGGGCTGCGACCCTGAAGTCCTGGATAAAACCGTTTATGATGCCCTTACCAATGTGCAAATTCCAATCTCCAGGGTGGTGGTAAGCAGCAGCGAGAAAGGGCTTAATCTGGTTCCGAGCAATATTCTGCTCTCCGGCGTCGAGTTCGAATTGACGTCGCTCTACGGCAGAGAATATGTGCTGAGCCAGCAGCTTAGCTGTTTAAATGGCAATTACGATATATGCGTTATTGACTGCTCGCCCTCACTTAGTTTGTTGACATTAAACGCCCTGGTAGCAAGCACTGATGTAATAATACCAGTTCAGACGCAGTATTATGCTCTTGAGGGTTTAAAACAGTTACTTGAGACCATAGATATTGTTAAAGAACGCTTCAATCACAGCTTGAAGATTCTTGGCGTGTTGTTGACCTTTGTAGAAAGCAGAACAACATTGAGCAAGCAGGTACAGCGGCAAATGCGGGAATTTTTCGGCGAACTGGTATTCGACACGGTTATTCACAGAACCGTAAGGTTGGCTGAAGCGCCAAGTGCCGGCCAGTCCGTTTTGACTTACGCTCCCAAGAGCAAATGTGCTGTTGAATATAAGGCTTTAGCCGAGGAAATAAACAATGGCAAAACACAAAGCAGGATTACACAAGGAAGTATCAACAATTTTTGACGGCGTGCCGCTCCCGAAAAACAACGGCGCCGACGACACTCAGCAGCAGCCGCACGCGCCTATACCAGAGCGCACCGGCCATGCCATTGCAAAACCACGCTTTCCAAACCACCAGGCCGCCCCAACGCCAAAACCTCAGCAACCCACCCAGCCGCCGCCGAAAGCTGCACCGGCTAAACAACATAAAGCTGATACTCCTATAAAAACCGCAAGACAAATCCCATGGCGACAGACCCTGGAACAGATAAAAAACAAGTTATTTGCGTCCAAACCAGGTGTCGATGCCACAAGACAAAAAGCAATGGCAATATTGGTTCCGGTTTTGGCCATCATCATGATTTTTATACTTACTCGAGTCCTTGGCACACCTTCGCAGAAGATAATCAAGCCGACGGATTTTGGGCCGTCAAACGCCGCTGCCGGCTCTAACGATGAAATTGAGTGGCAAATTCCGGACCCCTATCCGACAACGCTTCGTGACCCTATGCGAATCGGCTCTGCAAGGACCACTCAGGGCGAAACCGGCGAACTAATCGTAAAGGGTATTGTCTATAGCAAGGATAACCCATCCGCAGTTATTGGCACCAACATAGTGCACGAGGGCGACAGAATATTAAATGTAACCGTCGTAAAAATAAATAAAAGCAGCGTTGAGTTTGAAATGAATAACAAAAGGTGGATACAACAGGTTCAGCGTTAAAAGAAGTGTAAATAGAAATGAACCGGTATCGCTTAACAGCTAATTTAGGAAAGGAACTATTATGAGAAGCTCTATGAAATTCAGGGGATTAAAGTTTTTGATGATTCTCGCTTTCGTTATGGCGGCCTGCGCGGCCTGCGTGGCCGCCGCTGAGAACGGCAACGAGGATTCGGAGAAGAAGGAAGTTCTGACAACGCTTGAGCAGCGGATGCAAAAAAGAATAAGTATCGACTTCAGGGACACGCCTATCGAGGATGTAATAAGAATAATGGCTGAGCAGGCGGATGTGGACATTGTCAAAAGCCCCAAAGTTACCGGCAATGTAACCGCCACACTTACAAATGTGCCGTTGCAGGAAGCGCTGAATAATATTCTTGCTGCGCACAACTACGGCTACGTAGCAGACAAGAATATGATAAGAATAGCGCCGGTCGCCGACATCGCCGAAAAATCCGAAAGACTTGTCAACAGAATCTATCGAATTACCTACGCAGATGTTGCAGAAGTCGAGAAGGCCTTGAAGAAATTTATCTCAGCTCGCGGCTCGATTTCGTCCAATCCGAGCACCAGTAACGTAATCGTTACCGACTCGGAGAGCAAAATCAAGGCCATAGACACTTTCATCACCGAAATTGACCGCATAACGCCCCAGATACTGGTCGAGGCAAGAATCTACGACATAACCAGCAAAGACCGTCTCGACCTCGGCATAGAATGGAACGCAGGCCGAAATACCACGTATTCCGGCGGGACAACAACAGTAGGCACAAATCCCAGCAACAGAACAGACCCGTTTATTACGGGCATCTTCGAAGGTGCAACCAGCAAAACCTCGGGCACATCAGGGGCGATTCGTTTGGGCTGGCTCAATTCCGGTATTGACATCGACACGATATTGAAAGCTCAACAGAATATTATTAATGCCAAGCTTCTTGCCAATCCGAGAATATTAGTGCTGGATAATGAGAGTGCTATGATCAAGATCATTTCCGAAATTCCGTACCAGGAACTTACCGAGACGGGCTTAGGATCAAGTATCGGAACAACCGCATTCAAAGAGGTCGGCGTCGAACTTGAAGTTACGCCGCATATTACACGTGATGAAATGGTCAGACTGGAGTTGAAACCAACATTTAGCGTCAAAGTAAGCGATGTAACATTCAAGAGCGGAAGTCTCGAGTATCCTCAGCCGGTTGTCGATACGCGTGAAGCTGATACAACATTACTAATCAAGAACGGCCAGACGGTGGTTTTGGGCGGCCTGCGTAAAAAAGAAGTTTCTCAGCAGATTAACAAAATACCATTGCTGAGCGACTTACCGCTGATCGGCGTACTGTTCAAATTCGAGGGTGAGGATACGGTTACCAGCGAGCTGGTCGTATTTATAACTCCGCGGATTATCAAACAGCCGGTTATGTCGGAGACTGAGAAACGAGCGTTTGAAGCAACCAAGTTTAGCGCTCCAAAGCTTGATTATACCAGAGCAGAGAAAGCGGCGCAAGCTGAAGAATAGCCGTTCTCAATAATGTCAAAACAGGGACAGTTCACACACGGAGGAACTGTCCCTGTTTTTTACATATCTTCTGTAAAGGTAACGCTGAGCACTTCTTCGGCGGTTGTAAGACCCTGGAGCAATTTTTTTACTCCGCTATCGAGCAAGCCCCCATAACCCTTTTTGCGTGCCATAGCTCTTATTTCAGCTTCACTTGCCCCAGCGACAATCCTTTCACGAATATCCTTATCGAAGATAAGAAACTCGAATATCGGCAGCCGTCCATAATAGCCTGTTTGGCCACAAGCATTGCAGCCTTTGCCGTGATGGAAAGTGGCATCGTCCACAGCAGCGGAGTCTATCTTAAGACGTCTGAGCACTTTGTCGCTGAGTTTTAGAGGTTCCTTACATCGTTCACAAATCTTTCTTACCAGCCGCTGGGCGACGACCAGATTCAGCGTTGAAGCCAGCAGGTAGGGCTCAAGCCCCATATATACCAGTCGGCTGATAGCGCTCGGGGCATCATTGGTGTGAAAAGTGCTTAAGACCAGATGGCCGGTCAAAGAGGCTTTCATTGCAATCTCCATGGTTTCTTTGTCCCGAATCTCGCCGATGAGGACAATGTCGGGGTCCTGGCGCAAAATCGCCCTAAGACACACAGCAAAGTTCAGGTTGATTTCGGGCTTGATTTGTATCTGGTTGACGCCTTCAAGTCGATATTCTACAGGGTCTTCGACGGTTGTGATATTCTTGGCGCTATCGTTGAGATAGTTCAGCGATGAATACAACGTTGTACTTTTACCGCTGCCGGTAGGCCCTGTAACAATTATGATTCCGTATGGCTGTGCCAGCGCAGCCTTGAACTTTTCAAGCAGTCCAGGCTCAAACCCCAACTGGTCAATGTCATGGTTGACCGCTGTCTTATCGAGGATACGCATCACGACCTTTTCGCCATAGATTGTTGGAATCACGGAGATACGTACATCAATATCCCTGCCGGAGGTCTTCATTTTGAACCTGCCGTCCTGGGGCAGTCTGCGCTCGGCGATGTCCATCTCCGAAAGAATTTTTATTCTCGTAACCACAGCAGCCTGCATTTTCCGGGATGGCGGCACCATCTCACGGAGTACGCCGTCGGTCCGCATACGTATGGTCATTGATTTTTCCCGCGGCTCGATATGAATATCGCTTGCCCTGCTTTTGACTGCCTGACTTAACAACAAGTTGACAAACCGAATTACCGGGGCATCGCCGGCATCGACCTGGCCGCTGATGTCCGCCTCTGTAATATCTTCTATAAGTGAATCTTCCCGGCTCTGCTCGGCGTCAACTTCGATTTCCACCAGGTCGCGGAGTCGCTGTTCCTCAACGTCTGAGCCGTGGTAAATTATTTCTATTGCGTGCTGAATCTGAGGAACTGAACTGATCACCGCCTTGATACGGCGTTTGAGCTTTAGAGTGACTGTATCTATCGCAACCACATTAAGCGGGTCGCCCATCGCCACAACAGTCTTGCCATCTGATTCGCCGATTGCGACAAGGCAAAAACGCTTGGCAATGTTTTCCGGGATGCTTCGGGCGATGTTCATATCTATGTTTGACAAGTCATCGAGGCGAACACAATCTATTGCAAGATATTCAGCCAGGGCATGCGTAACATCCTCATGTGGCAGCATTTCCAGGTTGAGCAGGACTTCACCCAGACGACCGCCGCTTCTGCGCTGTTCCCTGAGAGCTTCGTTCAACTTGCTGCGGGGCATAAGCCCCCTATTCACCAGCCACTCGCCGAAACGAATACCTGCTTCCACACCGGATGTATTTGTTTTGACCTCCATCGCTTCTTTATACCACGCCCAATTTACGAACAATAAAACGTACTGTTATCTGCCGGCACTCTTCAAGTATTTCAGCCATAACACTACATTATGTGAAATACCTGAAGAACAGGTTACTGCGCTCCGATTTCGTCCGGTCTTCCGCCGTCTCGGATGAATCGGTACGGGCCGGCTCGTGAAACTCCAGGACCATATACAGCCTCAAGTTTACCATCATCGGTTTCTTCAAGCGTGTGTTGCACGGTCTCTGTATCGAGCTTGCTTTCTCGCTTCTCTATCGGAGAAGGTTGTATCGGCATGGTTGCCTTAAGAATGTTTGGGGGAAAATGTTCTGGCAGGAGTAGATTGCCTCTACACCTCACCATCGCATATTGAAGGGCATTTTCAAGCTCTCGAACATTTCCTGGCCAGTCATATTCCATCATAATATCGATAGCTTTTACCGATAGCACAATGTCATCCCGACCCATTTGGGTCAAAGCTTTTTTCCGGAAATGGTCGGCCAAAAGTGGAATATCATTTCGCCGTCCACGAAGCGGCGGCAGATGGATGGGGACAACACACAGCCGGTAAAAAAGGTCGTCACTAAATCTTCCTGCGGTAACTTCCTCTGCGAGATTTTTATTTGTCGCACTGATAACACGTACATCGACTTTTATGGTCTCCTCACCTCCCACACGCTGAAAAGTCCCCTCTTGCAGAACCCGCAGGAGCTTGACCTGCATCGCACCGGGAAGGTCTCCGATTTCATCCAGAAAGATTGTTCCGCCGTTTGCCAGTTCTAAACGTCCCTTTTTGTTACGAACAGCTCCGTTAAAAGCTCCTTTAACATGGCCGAACAACTCGCTTTCCAGGACTTCCTCGGGCAGTGCTCCGCAGTGAACCGGGACGAAGGGTTTGCCGGCAAGCGAACCTTCATTGTGAATAGCTATGGCAACCAGTTCCTTACCTGTACCACTTTCACCCTGAATCAGTACAGGCACATCAACCTCGGCAACCTGCCTGATGGTATCGAACAATTCCAACATCTTTGCATCGTAGCCCACAATCCCGGCAAAAGACTGTTCCGTTTTCAACCGGCGGCGCAATCGGGTCAGCTCGGTAATATCCACAAATGAAAACACCACGCACAGTGGTTCACCATGCCCATTTTTTTCTTTTACTATAAATGCCGAAAGCTGCAAATCCAGTTCAGCGTCATCCTTGCTTCTGCCCCGTATTTGCCCCCTCCAACTGCCGTAACTAAGCACCCTTTCCATTATCCACAAGGCCTCTGCGGACCTGTGCCAAAACTCATCGATAGATCTGCCGGCAACCCCCTCGACGCTTTCGTACTTCCATAGTTTAAGGAAAAAATGGTTTACGTACGTCAATTTGCCTTGCAGGTCGGCAATTGCAATTGGGTTAATGGAGGATTCAATAACACGGTCCTTTATTCGCAGGGCTTCCTGAATCTGCTTGCGTTCTATGGCATAACGCAAAGACCGCCGCAGAGAATCACTATCAACGCTGCCCTTGACCATATAGTCCTGTGCGCCGTGCTGTACGGCATTAACTGCCAGCGATTCGTCATTCATACCACTGAGAACAACGATTGGCACTCGTGGCGCTTGTGCATCTATTTTGAAAAACGTCTCTAATCCGGAGCTGTCCGGCAGCCCCAAATCCGACAGAACCACATCAAAATCTGTCTTGCCAAGCTGTTCCAACCCTTCTGCCAGGCTGCCTGCACATTCAAGAGTGAACGGACTGTCCACCTCCTCGGTCAGCATTTCCTGTATCAAGCGTACATCCGCGGAATTGTCCTCAATCAATAAAATTTTAATCTTTTTTTCGTCCATTTTACTCCCCTTTGGGTAGTTTAACAGTTGTGAACCAGAAGTTCTCAATCGTCTGCACAACGGCAGAGAACTGCTCCAGATCTACAGGCTTGGCTATATAACAGTTTGCGTGGAGATTGTAACACTTTGCAATGTCCGTATCAGCTTCGGAGGAGGTCAGAACCACTACTGGAATGCGCTTTAACTGCTCATCGGCTTTGATTTCCGCCAGGACTTCATGGCCATTCTTTTTCGGCAGATTCAGGTCGAGGATGATTAAATCCGGTCGAGGCGCATCGGCGTACCTGCCTTCCCGGCGGAGAAAAACCACTGCTTCCACCCCATCCTGGGCTGTATGCAAGTTGACAGCCATCTTGCCATCATCGAACGCTTCCCGGATCAGACGCCTGTCGCCGGGATTGTCTTCGATGAGTAAAACTTCTGTCTTTTTTTCGCCCATTTTATTCCTCTTCGGGTAGTTTGACGATTGTGAACCAGAAGTTCTCAATCGTCTGTACAACGGTGGCAAACTGCTCCATATCTACGGGCTTGGTTATATAACAGTTTGCGTGGAGATTGTAACACTTTGCGATGTCCGTATCAGCTTCGGAAGAGGTTAGAACCACTACCGGAATATTTTTTAATCCATCATTGGATTTGATTTCCGCCAGGACTTCACGGCCATCTTTTTTTGGCAGATTCAAATCGAGAAATATCAGATCCGGCCGAGGCACATCGGCATACTCGCCTTCCCGGCGGAGAAAAGCCATCGCTTCCACGCCATTCTGGACTACGCGCAGATTGACAGCCAGCTTCCCATCCTTCAGTGCCTCCTGGGTTAGGCGCACATCTCCCGGGTTGTCTTCGACGAGCAGAATAGTTATCGCCGCTGCCGGGTATTGTAAAGAATTCCCATTCATAATTTCACCTCTCTCATCTGAACTTAGGTTATGTAAGACTTTCTATTGTTTCCGGTTTTTCCGCATCAATCTTTCTTTTCAGCTCTTTTGGCGACGCTAAATCCATTAAAATACTTTGCTTTTTTACCGGTATTGTAAAGTAGAAGGTTGATCCTTTTGCCGGCTCCGACTCCACCCAGATACGTCCGCCGTGCCGTTCCACAATCCTCTTACAAATCGCCAGTCCGGCGCCGTTGCCGCTGCCGCCATATTCACCTTTGCCGTGCAATTGTTGAAATATTACGAAAATGCGTTCGAAATATTCCTGCTTTATCCCGATACCATTATCCCGCACAGAAAACAGCCATTCATCATTTTTTTGTTCAGCAGAGATATAAACGTGAGCAGCTTGGTCTTCACGCCGGTATTTAATGGCATTGCTGATAAGATTACGAAATACCTGCTCGAGCTGTGTAGCATCCACTTCTATTGTTGGTAGAGGAGCGTATGTTACCGTAGCGCCGTTCTCCTCAATCATTCTGTTCAGGCCTGTTATAGCTTTCGTAAGGATAGCCTCACAATCACATAACTTAAACGCTCTGCCACGGGTGCCCACACGTGAGTATGCCAGCAAATCATTGATAAGCCCTTGCATACGCTTGGCACCATCCACAGCAAAACCGATGAACTCGTCTGCATCTGCGTTAAGCTTGCCGCTGTATCGCTTAACCAGTAGCTGCAAGTAGCTTGTTATCATCCGCAGCGGCTCCTGCAGGTCGTGCGAAGCCACAGATGCAAACTTCAGCAAATCATCGTTGGTACGTTTCAATTCTAAAACAGCCCGCTCCAACTTTTGCTTTACCAGATTTCGCTCTGTAACGTCGAAGCCATAAACGTTTATATAGCCGGACTCCGCCACAGGCGCCAGTGTCACTGAAAATGTACAGTCGTGGCTGTCAATATCAAAAGTGGCGGCTTCACCCGAATTGAAAACATCCGCTATTAGTTTACACCAGGGTTCCGTCACATGCTGGCCTTTTCGACATCCCCAGGCCTCCAGTATGGGCGAACCGGCATTGTTGGCATAGAGAACGGTGCAATCTCTTGATATCCTCAGCACAGGGTTAGGGTCTTCGCTGGGGAATTTTGCCAGGTTGCGTATCTCTTCTTCGGCGCGCTTGCGCTCGGTGATATCCAGTGGGTATTCAATTACCTGGGTAACATTTCCATCACCATCAAAGATTGGATAGCCGTGAACTTCAACGTTTCTGGCATTGCCGTCTTTATCGTAGTGGACGTGCTCTACAGTTATGGGCTTTTTTGTTTTCTTTATCTCTTTAACCGGACAGGGGTCATCATCACCGCTGCACGGTTCGCTTCTTTTGTGGGTGAGGCCGTAACATGTTAAATCTTCGGATAAGCTGCCTAACTTAGCAGCGGAGTTGGCCATTTTAATCGTATAATCATCAGCGTCGATAACATAGAAAGGATGCGTTAGAGACTCTAAAACGTTATTCAGAAATTCATTTTGCTGCTGGACTTTTTCGTCCGCTCGTCTATGCTCAACAATCTCTTTCTGCAATTCCCTGTTGGTTTTATCCAACTCTTTTGTTCTCTCAGATACTTTTTCCTCCAAGTTCGTATAAAAATCTTTTAATTTGGCGGTCATATAATTAAAGGCACCGGCAAGCTGGCCGATTTCGTCGGAAGATTTTATACTTACTCTCTTGTCAAGATCGCCTTCGGTGATAATCCTGGCAACGGAAGTTAAGGCCTGAATCGGTTTGGTGATGTTTCGAGTCAACACAAATGAACCAATGATAACGAAGACAATACCTGCTACTGAAACAGCCACGGTTGTTCTGATTCCCAACTCCTCTGCCCGTTCACCTTTTTGTGTAGCGATAACTATTTTCCCATCTAACA
This sequence comes from uncultured bacterium, assembly GCA_913009865.1. GTDB lineage: Bacteria > Planctomycetota > Phycisphaerae > Sedimentisphaerales > Anaerobacaceae > CAJVYK01. Next base: position 8,921 of record CAJVYK010000016.1, on the reverse strand, counting down.
GCTCCTTAAGATACTCACTGTCTTCGACAAGAGAAAGTGCTACGGCATCCGCCTCGTCCACTAATTTATTTATATCCGGACTAAGGAAACCTTTCCCTGGCGCTTCGACGGTCTCAAATATCAGTTGTGATTTTTCCTTGAGCAGGCTAAATTCCTTTTTTATCCTGCCAAAAATCGTTTTTTCTTCCGAATCCAGCTCTATTTCTTCCACGCTTTCTATTGCCTCGTCCACCGCCATAGCCGATAACTCAAAAGAGTTTCGCTTTTCCAGGTCGCCGCTTATAAAAAAATCATTTATTTTCAGTGCTTCAGCCAGAGTGAATTCCAGTTGGTCAATCTTTTCTGCTTTCGAGAACAAAGACACTGCTGTATCGCTGGTTTTGCCAATTTTGGACAGGGCTGAATAGGCAACTATTGACAATATGACCATCAGAATTAAAACGACGATGGCGCCTATTGACAGTTTTTTACCGATGGTTATTTTCATCTCTTTTATCCTTTTCTATAATCTTTTTCTCTGAATTTTTTTTGCCTTTATCTTTTGAAGTGTTCTCTATCTGCCTGTTGTATTGCGGAAAGAACAGCTTGTATAAAAACAGATTTTTCTTTGCACTGTAAGCGATTAGCGAGGAAATCCTTTCTGCGTTCTTCGGGAGGGTAAAAAGAGCGGTATTGATTTTCCTGGACTTCTTTTCCGTAAAAGCGGTTTTCAAAGTCCTGCCTCTGAATTGCCCGCGAAACCCTTCGGCTTTTATCAGAGCAGTACCTCTCTCCCGTGAACGCTGGATCTTGAAATCTTTTATCCTGCCGTCGAGCGTGAAAGCCCAGACCATCTCGACAATCCCATGTCTGCCGCGTTCAGCATGGGGACGGATAACACCTATTACATCTTCGTCTTTCAAAACAAGATAAAATGTATGTTCTCCGCCTTCGTCATAATCGAGACGCTGGCCCAAAAATTTCTCTATTTGTTTTTGTGCCTTTCGGTCAAGCTTTTTAATTACCGACCGATAGCCGGTGGCCTGCGGAAACATTTCATAAACATCTCTGTCCGGATTACGAAAGGCGCACAGCGCCGCCTCAGATGGCGTGGAAAAAACAAACGAAAGCAACAAAAAGACTAAAATAGCTGCCAGGTCGAAATCTTTTTTACATTTCATCGTTCATACCTTTCATTTATGTTTTTTCGCAAATAGCAATATATCTAAAAATAACAGTAAAGCTGAAGGCCGATTACATTGTCGTTTTCGGTATCCTTGAGCCGTTGAAGGTCGTGCCTGTACATAGTTTGAACGGTCACCTCACGAGAAACCCTGTAGTTTAACCCCAGCACCAGGAAAGTGTCATTATTGCTGCCCGATGCGGTGATATCCTGATAGGCCGTCTGAACCTGGGCTACTGCCTCCAGCCGACCATCCATATCAGGAACCAGATAGTCTATCTCGAAAATACCATTTATAACTTCCTGGTTCACGTCTTCCCCATAAGACAGTTCACCCTTAAAAGTATATGGTCCGAATAAATAGATACTGTCCAGACCAACCCGCCAGCGTCTTATTATGTCATCTGCCGGCTTAGTCGTACTGCCAAACCACGTAGCCGGAATTCCCATCTTCTTTCCTCGCATAACCGCCATAGCATCAATAACCTGCCCGTAGAGTCCTGATAGACCTATGCAAAAATTTTTGTCCGCCGGCGTGCCCACCCGTCCGCTTACGAGATAATTTCTTCCGCGTTCGATGTATTCGGCTCCTGTCCCCCTGGTGAACGCAAATTCGTAGTCCATTTCGGGAAACCGCCCGCCTGCTGATACGCCCCAGTCTTTTTTGAATCCTACGTTTCGCATTGACATAAGCTGCACAAGAGTCGAATGTGTATCGACATTTTGTTCCAGCCCGTACGGCACATCAAAATGTCCGATTCTAAGATTGAGCCTACCCTTAAACGGGCCGGAGTACTTAAAATACGCATCGTGAAGTTCCAGTTCCCAGTCGTGCGCTCCATCTATATGGGCCGGCTGCATTTTAGTTTTATTCATTAACATTGTTTGTCTGTCGTAACGTACAAATCTCATTTGAAAAAGAAAGCTCGCCCAGTCCCCTTTTTTGTTCGATAATTTTTTCAGGACTTCAAAGCCGATAGAGTTTTTACCTGCCATTTCATTTTTTTCATCTGAATAAGAGCCGCCGATTATAATTTCCCTCTTAAATATCAAATCCTCTCTTGACATTGAGAATAACCGGCTTTCTTCCGCTCTCTCGTTTTGTGCTCTTGCATAACTCTGGCCAAAAAGACCGACCGTGATACAACTGTAAATTATTATTAACCTGGATAACTTCCGTAACATAGTCAGGTCATTTTCAACTGACAGCACTGACTTCTTCGAGTTTCGTATCTTTAACTTCCCTTTCCTGCTTTGGAAATGTGAAAAAGAACGTGCTTCCTTCGCCCGGCTCTGACTCCACCCAGATGCGTCCGCCGTGCCGTTCCACAACCCTCTTGCAAATCGCCAAACCAATACCGCTGCCTTCATATTCGTCTCTGCCGTGTAATTGCTGAAATATTGCGAAAATGCGTCCGGAGAATTCCGGCTCTATCCCAATGCCATTGTCCCGCACGGAGAATAACCATTCGTTATCCTTCTGTTCAGCAGAGATATGAATATTAGGAGCTTGGTCTTTACTGCGGTATTTAATGGCATTACTGATAAGATTACGAAACACCTGCTCAAGTTGCGTGGTATCTGCCATTATCGTTGGCAGAGGGTCATGTGTTACCACGGCATTGTTTTCCTCAATTATTCTGTCCAGGTCTCTTATCGCTTTTGTAATGATTGACTCACAATCGCACGATTCGAATGGTTTGCCGCGGGTACCTACGCGTGAATAGGCCAGCAGGTCACTGATAAGGCCCTGCATACGTTTAGCGCCATCCACAGCAAAACTGATGAATTCGTCAGCATCCGCATCGAGCTTACCCTTATAGCGTTTGTCCAGTAATTGCAGATAGCTTGTTATCATTCGCAGCGGCTCCTGCAGGTCGTGCGAAGCAACAGATGCGAACTGCTGCAAATCATCATTAGAGCGTTTCAATTCCAAAACCGTCTGCTCCAGTTTCTGCTTTACCAGATTTCGCTCGGTAATATCTCTGGAAATTCCGAAAGTACCGATGATTCGCCCATCCTCATCACGCAGAGGCATCTTAGTTGTCGACACCCATGTTACTCGACCGTCAGCCCAGGTTTCCTTTTCCTCTATACCTACCAAGGGCTGGCCGGTTTCCAGTATTCTTTGCTCATCAGCGTAGGACTTTCTGGCATGTTGCTCTGTGAAGAAGTCAAAATCCGTCTTGCCCACCACTTCTGCGGGGTCGCTTACTCCATGCCAATCGGCAAGGCCCTTGTTAACTCTAATAAAACGGCTTTCAGTATCCTTAAAATAAATACTGTCAGGGATATTATTCATAAGGGAACGCAGCAGGTTTTGTTCGTGTACTACCGCTTCCTCTGCCCGCTTGCGGTCGGTGATGTCATCAACGGCAATAACTACGTGCCTGCAGCTATCTATCATTAGCAGCTCGGCACTTACACGAATCCAGGGCGTAATTTCTTCGCCGTTAACTTTAAGCGTAACCTGCATTTCAACGCCGTGAACAGATTGCTCTGAATCTAATACACTTTCAACGGTCTTGCGGAATGCACACCCCGCACAAGCCGGGCTGTATCCACAGCCCTTTTCATTGTAAGTGCTGTTGATGCAACCCAGAGCGCCGCCGCCCCGCTGATTAACAATTTGCGAATACTCTCTGCGAACCATTTGCCTGATAACATCATTGGCACGCCCGACTATTATATTCTCATCGACTAACAGCATACCAACAGGCGCTACGTCAAATATTGCCTCCAGATTTTTTTGCTTTCGCGCTAGCTCTTCCTGAGCTTGCTTGCGCTCGGCTATTTCTGATTGCAACTGCTGATTTATTGATTTCAGCCGCTCTGCTGATTTCGCCTGCACTTCCAGCAGGACTTTTTTCCTGTAAAGTTTGGAAAATCCAATGCCGATTCCGACAAAGACCAGTATCAGTAATTCGGCCCCAATGAAAATGTTTCTGGCATGACTTCTAATGGGCGCTGAAATTTCGTCATAGTCCATCGATACACCTACCGACCATAACTTATTTCCAATTCTAATCGGGGCAAAAGCGATTAATTTCCTGGTCAACTGCAGCTTTTTATCCTGCCGCCATACCGAGTGGTAACTGCCAACACCCTCCCGGCCCATCGTCATTTTGACAACAATATCTTCAAGCTCGGACCAATCATGATCAGGAAAGGCCTCTTTGCTTGTCGCTATCATATCTTTGCCTACAAACTCCGGTTTGGGATGAACTACCATTACACCGTTATCATCTATAATCTGGGCATAACCTTTTTGACCAACCCTGATGTGGCTTAGCAAATCCTGGATTGTATCTAAAAATATCACGACCCGCACTATGCCTATAAACTCATTGTTTCTAAACACCGGCTGGCATACGGATACAGATTTACGCCCTGCGTATGTCCCAAAAACGTTACTTACATAAGGCCTGTGATTTTCAATGACATACTTAACGCCCGGCTTGTGCGAAAAATCCACACCGATTCTATCTTTCCTGAACGGTATTCTGCTCTGAATAATTCCCTTTGCATCCAGCCGGTACAGTCCGCTGACCTGCACGCTAAGCCGGCTAAGACGCTCGAAAACGCCGTCCTCCGGAGAGCAGCCGCCTTTAGATGATATGTTTTTGGCTGTATTGTTATCGACAATGGCCTGCTGAATTACCGGGTCTTTGGCCAGTATTTGCAGTTCTGTTTGAATACCGCTAACAACATCTTCAACGCTTTTGGCCTGCGCTTTGGCGACGGTTAAGAGATGCTGCTGGGTTTGATTAACGATAGTTGCTTCATAGTGCCTGGTATTGCTGCGAGCAAGCAGGCATACGACAACGATAGCCACTGGAAATATCATCACAAATGCGATTTTCTTAAGCACATTCTTGATATGCATTTACTAACCCGCCTTAAAAATGATAAATGATTACTGATTATTGATTATTTGTCGTATCTTTTTCATTTATCAATAATCATTTTAATAGCCCATCCCGTAATATCCGGTGAAGAAGTTTATTACCACAGCCAGCCACAGCAACAGGCCTAATAATAATGGTTTGACTATCTTATGGGCAATGGTGCGCAAATCGACCGTAAGTCCCAGGCCTGTCATAGCCATTGTCCACAGGATAGCAGCAAAGGGCTTTACATCTTTGGCATACGGACGAAGCTGCGGTATAAACGAAAAAGCCAGGCCGACTAAAATAAAACCCAGTAAGAAACACTGGCTATGAGATTTAGTTCCTATACAGCCTGACTTGCGGAGACCTGCCAATCGCGGCAGCAGGCAAACAAGCACAATAATCATACAGGTTCTGGCCATCTTTATCGTCATAGCGGTTTGCACACAATCGCTGCCGTACTGAGCGGCTGCGGTCTTGACTAAGCCGGTTTGCGGCAGCGTGGTAGCGCATAAAAGCGCATAGTTATCGACACTCATACCGATATATTTCTGCAGCAGCGGATACGAGATTACTCCGACAAGCCCCCATACCGTAATAACCAGCAGACTGGTACCGGTATGCTCGGACTCGGCCTCGACGGCGGGAGTGGCAAAAGCAATGGCAGAGGCCCCGCAAATCGCAGTACCGGTTGATATTAACAAACCGGTTTTGGTCGAAACGGATAGTTTGCTGCACAATAAATAGTTGAGTCCGAAAATAATGATTACGCCTATTATGATTTGCAGCCAGGTGGTAAGGGGGATTACATTCAACTGGTGAAACTTAAGGTTTACACCGTAAATCACAATCCCGATGGGGATAAGCACTTTTGCGATGAAAGCAAACCCCTTGTCGAGGAAATCGCGTTTGCCGATGAAGAATCTGGCAATTATTCCAAGGACGATTCCTGCAACTAAAGGGTCCAAGGCCTTGTTAAATCCGGCGATATAGAAGGCCGCATAGCCTATAAGCACGGCTACTACAGCCCCTGGAATAACATACCGTATTTTTCTGATAGTCATTATTTGTCCCTGCTACATAACTAAATATTTGTTCTCATCCAGTCGCTAATCGGCGTTTTAGGGTCGTCAAATACCCAGGGTATCTCTGGTTTTGACGCTCGAAAAAACCGGCATCGCATTTGAAACAGGCCCCTAAGGGGCAGGCAGAAGTGAAAAATAGGTATGCACCCGTGATGGGATGAAATCGGCAGGTAATTCTGACCTGCCGTGTAATCTCAAAAACATTTAACGTTCAGCCGAAGCTGACCTGGCGGCTATATGCTAACCAGCTTTTTAAGTCCCTTGCTGGATGTAAAACGGTATTGGTCCGCCCCTTTCAATAGCACATCATTATTATCTACAGTTATTTTAATATCCTGCTCAGGGCACCTTTGACGGATTACGTTAGCCAGCAGAAAGGCTTTCTCAAGCCCGTCGCCGGTCTTGTAATTTGCCACTTCATCGGGGCCGGCCAGGCGCCTGCCGTCATAAATCGAGACATTTTTTATTTGTTCAAGCCACGCATATACATCTTTAACGGACATAGAATCTGTCATTTGAATAGAGACCGGATTGCGCTCTACCGCTGCCTTGATAAACGGGTCCCAATCACAGCTTTCCATATCCCTGTAGGCATAAAACGCCAAATCAGCCGTAGTATTATCGCCGCGCACGCTCTGCATATATTCAATTATCTGCTCCCTGCTCTGATTTATTGATAATGTAATGGGGTTATTCGGCACATAATCTTTATCCGGTGAAGGCAGCTTCGCTTCTATATGCACAAACTCTGCCAGACTCTTAACAAACTGCTGAACGTCAGGGACAAAAGGCTTAAGATAGTTTTTCATTGCTTCGGCGCCGCTGTCTGTCCGTATATCAATCTTTTCATAGTCAATAAAACTTTTAAGCTGCTCACAGCATATTCTATCAGACAACTTATACGGCGAATAATCCTCATCCGAAACTTCGACAAGCAGCTTGCCAAAGGTCTCATCAGCAATACGAAAATTACTGCCGTGCTCGTAATGAAAAAGTACCTCGGCTTTTATATATTTCTTTTGTCCGCGGTGCTCACGGCAGAACTGAAAGTGTTTTTGGTATTCGCTGTGACTGCGAAGAAAATTCGCAAGAATCAACGAATTAATATCGGCTGAAAGATACTGACCGAGCCGTTGTGAAAAATGTGTGTACGCCTTTTTACTCATCGTAGCACGGCCATACATACAATGCACATAGCCGGACGAGTGGGCCAGGATTGTAACGTTTTCATTTCTCAGTGCCCGCTGCGCCTTGTCAGAAATAGTAGTGCCGTTAAACCACATTGTTTTCGTAACGAGTCTTCTATTGTTGGTCAGAACTCCGTCCTGAATATCGATGAAATTCTGCGAGTGAAGAGGGGTAAGTATCATATAAATATCTTCCAGCGGTATCTGGCAGACGATAAAAGCCGCAGCGGCGTACAGTGCTGAAAGCGATACGCATTCGCCGGCTGCCGTTTCATAGCCGTCTTTGAGACGAAAAGCGTTCATAGCCTCGATAGTTTCTGTCTTCCAGTACGGAATGATGTCGCTATCATATTTATCCAGGCCGAAATGCCTGCGAATATCCACGTCAAAATAATACTTATCGCCCTGATAGCCGAACAGGGCATTGCTTTTAGCGATATCATCGGGTGAGATGAATTTGGCAAAGCGATTAAGCTCTTTAGTCCTGCTGGTAAGGCCCCAGGTTTCAAGGTCGAGATTGAACTCAAACTCATCTATTATAAATTGTTTGAGCCGCATCAATTTTTTGTAGCTGCTCTTGCCTGCAAGCTTTTTGAAGCAGTCCAATTCTCGCCATTGCCAAATAATCGGGCTCATAATATTAGCTAAAACCAGGCTGAACATCAGCTCGCCAAATACAAAGATTTCCATATCTGAAAGCGTTATTGCAGAACTGTATTTTTCTATTTGCTCTGAATTCATTTTCTGCTGTATCACCCCAATTACTGTTTGGCTGAAGCTAACCGGTGTATTTTAGGCTTTTAGCCTGCAAATTGCAAAGCTCAAATTGCCCGCTTGTTGTGCCCCGGATTCCCATTTTTTTTCTTTGCTGTCAGCCTGCAATTGAACATAATGCTGCTATATGAAAAAGAAGATAATAATTAGCCTCCTACCCATATTGCTCGTTGCTGTCACATGGCATGCCTTCTTCTCCCTTGGACGTGTCGATCAGTCACAGTTGGAGCACAACAAACATAATGACTGGCCCCCTGGAAGTGTTGGGCAAGTATTCACTTATGACAGCTTATGACATAAAAAAACTTTATTTGTTACACGCCTGGTGTAAACGGCGGAGCAAAAGTGTCCCACCTGGCGAGCGGTTGAAAATTGTACCACTGTAACCAAAAACCTGTGATAATTGACGGTAAAACGTTATTAAAAGAGTTTTACAGTCGTTATTACAGGAGATTACAGGAGTGTACAAAGACATGGATCAATGGATAGAATTAAGGCGTAAAATCCGCAATCAAGAGGTTTCTTTGCGTCAACTGGAGCGTGAAACCGGCATTCACAGAAAAACTTTACGTAATACCAATTGTGCTTAATAATTGCGCTCGGCATATTTTGTTCGGCAGACGGATTTAATAATCTCAGGATCAAGAGCGGCTTTTTGCCAGGATTCTATCGCAGCAAAACGCAAATCGTCATAACCAGCATAAGTACGATTAGACCAATAATGGCTTCGCAAATAATGCCAGAGATTCTCAACTGGATTAAGCTCAGGTAAGTATGGAGGCAAAGGTATAATCGTTACATTTTCCGGCACTTTCAACTTCTT
>CAJVYK010000015.1 GCA_913009865.1 uncultured bacterium | reverse complement strand
ACCTTGATGAACAGGCGGTACTGGACAAGCACAAGGTTCGCCGGAGTACATACGAGAGGTGGTTCGAGGATAAGCTTTTCGCTGAACGTTTTAAGAAATACGTTAACGGGCTGAAGCGGAGAGGTGAGCTTTTAATGGCAAAGTACAGTTGTCTTGCGGCGGCGAAACTGGTTGAGCTGACGACATCCGGGAAAGAAGAGACTGCCCGCAAGGCCTGCCTGGACATCATTGCCCCGCCAACTCTCACAGCTAAAAAGACCCGAACACCAGCCGAACAGCAAGGTACTGCCGATAAGCAGACCCCGCAGCTATCGCCGCAGACGGCCAGCAAATTGTTAGCAGCCCTGGCAGAGGAGAAAGAAGACGGCTAAATGCAGCCATTCCTGAGTTCAGCAGGCAGGCCTGGCTGCTTATTATAGTTTTTGGCCAAAAAGTATAATAAAATTTTAATAATGAAACGAAAGTATAATAAGGCATAACTTATTGTATACAAAGAAGATAGGAACGATTATGGGCCGGTAGATGTGAAAGCGTCCTTTTTATAGCGATATTATGAGGGATTATCAACGGGCAGTAAAGACGAAAATACCTGAGTAAAAAGCAGCTTACGCCGGAAACGGCCAGCAGACTATTAGCAGCTTTAGCAGAGAAAAAATGCAAAAAATCCTAAAAAAGCAAAGAATTTACTTGCATTTGAACTAATTGTGCTTATTTTCGTATTGAATTAAGACGAAAATGCCAATATATTTAGTCATTTGAAGCTAATTAAGCTTATTTGAGGGTATAATTATGAAACTAAAACAGATAAGAGTTGACGGCTATAAGAACCTGATAGATTGCAAAGTCGACCTCGGCGATTTTAATGTACTGGTCGGCCCAAACAACAGCGGCAAATCAAACATTCTCGAAGCTTTACAAATACTCTGGCCTATTTCTTTCGGTGACGAGAAACTGCGCAAAATAATTTTCAAGGGTTTAACTCCACGTTTAATGCTGGATTCTTCTATGTGCCACCTGCAAAAACACCTGAATAAGCCAATGACTATTGGCATAATTTTTGAAACGACCGTTAATAGAAAACTCTGGACAGTTGACTATGAAGTCAAAATTCAATGTGACGATTCAAAGAAAGAAAATGGAGGATTTATTTCAGAGACTCTAAAGGCAAAAGTTCCATCCAAAACGGGCCCTGCAATAACGTATATCTCACGACAGGGGAGGGAACTGGAGATTGCAAAGAAGCCATATAAGATAGCAAAGGACAATTCCTCGCTATTGGCAATAGAATCAATATACCCTGATTTTGAAGGTTTGCCCACAGAGTTAGAAATATTTATCAGGGCCATATACTGGGTTGGAGCAACAAGGGTTTTTGCGATGTCTCCTACAGGATTGCGTGATAATATAGACGGAGAAAAACCCATTGAGGATATTCGAACTTCTTCTTTTGGTTTGTCGTTTGTTTTAGACAACATAAAAGAAGAAGACAAATACTACGAACTTTTCAGAGAAGCTCTTTGCGATATTCTTGATTTGGAAGATGTGCGTTTTAAGGCTGAAGATATACCAACACCCACTAAAAAAGCAAAAGCTAAAAAAACGCTGAAACGAATGAGGTTTTTTCTCGTAAAGCGTACAGGTAGTGATTATTGCCTGATTGAGGAATACTCTGACGGCACGCTCGTTGTAGCTGCAATATTAGAGGCTTTGTTTTCCCCGAATGACAGAGGGCCAATTTTGTGCCTGGAAGAGTTGGAAAACTGTTTGCATCCGGCAGCAGTAGAAAAACTGTTGCGGTTTTTGCAGGACAACGCTGACAAATGGCCGGTTTTGATAACTACTCATTCGCCTTATGTTCTTAACGGCGTGAATCCGGAAGATGTTAATGTTGCCGTTATTGATAAAACCGGAGCTGCGCATTTTGAGAAAGTTAAAAATAACAAGCAGCTACGAGATTGCCTGAACAAAGGGCTAATGAATTTTGGTGATTTACTGGTTAAAGATTTTCAGGGTTTCAGGGAGACATAGCTTTGGCAACCGAGGTTGGTCAGAGTAAATCTGAAAAACAACCGGTCTCGCTTTTACTGGTTGAAGGTGATACGGATGAGGTTTTCTATAAGCGAATAAAGAAGCTCTGCCTGGGCGGTTGTCGAAGTATAGTTAAAAATCTTGAAGGGCTTTATAACATAAACGCAAAGGTAGTCGACAGCATTGGAACTTATGTTCGACAACATAAGGATGAAAGCATCAGAGTATATTGTTGTTTTGATAGAGAATCAAGATATGGTGAGGTCCCAGAATTTAATATCAAGAGAGTAAAAAAATACCTCAAAGACGAAGACCTGAATCGCACCTTGAGTATCAATGTTATAACAGCTACACTACATATTGAGTCTTGGTTTTTCTATGATATTGAAGGGATATACGAATTCTTAAGAGCTTCGAAATCACAAAGAAAGCCAAACGTTTTTAAGCCACCTGAAAAGTTCGGCTATAAGGACTTGCAAAAACTGTTTGAGAGATATGAGAAAACTTATACCAAAGGCAAAAGGGCTGGAAACTTCATAAATCATCTTAACATCGAGAAAATCGTTTCCAATTGCAAAGAGCTTCACGAAGGAATTGAGCTTATACAATCTCAGGCAAACAATTTGACAAATCACCTCTTTCCTGCAAAAGTAACATAAAATCCCGGAGGCATAAAATGAAGAATGTGAACCGACGATACTTCCTGAAACTTGCCGGCACCGGTGCTGTCTCGCTGACTATTCCGGTGTGTCTGAACGATGTACAGAATAGAGAATATAAAATAAAAAAGGGGGACGGAGGCCTTGCTTATATGCTGGTTATTTGATTAGGCCCGTCCCCGTTGTATGATAATGCTGTGCTGTATCTTAACATCACCCTCGCACATCACCCTCGCGCATCACCCTCACGAAGCCGAGATGGATTGTTCGCACAGCTTATCTATTTAAAGTATAACCCATAAGTAACGTAGAGCAAAAAAAGGGGGGCTTTTTTTGCATTCAAATTGTCAAACAAGCAAGTCAGGGGGTATATAGCTATGACAGAGTTAACCTTAGCCGAAACCAAATCTAAAGGTGACATCGAAACCGCTGCCGGCGTTTACTCAGCTCTTCGGCGGGCCCGGCCCGCCAGCAGGGCTGACCTTAAAAACTACGTCAAAGTCTTTTTGGGTATCGATATACCAGACAAAAAAATCTGCCCGGAACACAACAGCCCAATGGAACATCTGTGGCACAGTTTCGCTGTTGACTTCGCCGCTGAAAGGCCGGTGAACGCCGATTCGATAATCTGGGCCAACCGTGCCGGCGGCAAGACCGAGCTGGCCGCGGTCGCTACGCTTCTGGATTGTGTCTTTAAGCCGAACTGTCAGGTGCGGATACTCGCCGGCTCGGGCGAGCAGGCCGGCAGAATGTATGAATATCTGGCCGGCTTTTTACGCAGCGGCTTCGAAGAGTTTTTAGCCGGCCCTGTCCGCAAGGGCAAGTGCAGCTTTATCAACGGCTCGGCTGTCGAGGTGTTAACGCAATCGCCGATGAGTGTTCGCGGTCAGCATATCCAGAAGCTGCGATGTGACGAGGTCGAGCTTTTCGATGAGGATGTCTTTGCGGCAGCTAAATTCACAACCCGGAGCACCGCCGGTATTATAGCTGCGATGGAAATTATCAGTACGATGCATCGGCCGTACGGGCTGATGCAAAAAATGGTCTCGCAGGCAGCTCAACTCGGCACGCCGGTTTTCAAATGGTGCTTATGGGAGGTGATAGAGAAGTGCACAGACAGAAACTGCTCGCAGTGCCGGCTGTGGGATGACTGCGGCGGCAAAGCCAAACAGGCAGACGGGTATTTGAAAATTGACGATTGCCTGACAGCAATGCAGCGGGCGAGCAGGGCCGGCTGGGAAGCGGAGATGCTCTGCAAAAGACCCAATCTGGAGAACGTGGTCTTCGACGAGTTCGACCCGGCCATCCATGTGCAGCCAATCGATTATGACCCAAGTCTGCCGTTGTACAGGACACTCGATTTTGGCTTTGTGAATCCGTTTGTGTGCCTGTGGATTCAGGTCGATGGCGACGGCGTTGTGCGGGTAATTGACGAGTATATCCGCAGCAGGGCGACAATTGATGTGCACGCTGAAGAAATGAAGAGACGAACGCCGGGCGGAGAAGAACGGGTGGTTGCGAGCTTTTGCGACCCGGCGGGAAAAAGCGTTAATGATGTTACCGGCACAAGTTCGGTTCGGGAACTGCGGGGGCTGGGGATAGCGGTACGGTATCGGCGAAGCAGAATTCTGGAGGGCGTTGAGCTTATCCGCAGGGCTGTCTGCTCCGGCGACGGGCAAAGCCGTCTGCTGATTTCACCGAACTGCCGCCGGCTGATAGAAGCGATGCGGTGCTATCATTATCCCGACAGACTGCTCGGCGATGGTATCGGGGCCGGCGAACTGCCGTTCAAAGACGGCTTATACGACCATCCGATAGATGCTCTGCGGTACTTCTTCGTAAACTATAAACGCAGCAGAAAAGCTGTAAGCAGACGGTATTGAAGACGTTTATTAAAGGCCGTCGGCGGTGCGCAAAAAAAGGAAACAGGGCTGGGTCGCGGAGGGAGGAGAAAGCGAGAAAACCCCAGCCCTGTCAAAATGGCTTGCCCTGTACCGCTCTGGTGCAGGGCTTGCTAATCGATACAGCAAAAAAAAACTCTATACTCTATACCGTTCCTGTCAAAAAAATGTTCGTATTCCGGAAAAAATAATATCCTGCCCCCCTAAAAAACCGCTCATCAGCGGTTCTTAAATTTAAAAAAAGTGGGCTGAGGTCGGGAGGGAGGAAGAGGAATTAAAAACCCCAGCCCGTAGTTTTACCTAAACTCCGTTACGACTCTAACTGTGAAAGTTCAGCTAAAAGTTCAGTTCGAGAAAAAATCAGTACCACCACTATCCAACTCCACCCTCTCCGGCAGGTGGGGTGAAAACCCTTCCATATAACAACTACGTACATCAGTAGTATAGCAGAAAAATCAAGGGCGGCAATAGAAAAATTCCGGTTAGTTATATTTTTTTCGGTTTTGATGCAATATTTTGCCTTCTCCGCACGTTAACCGTAATAGAAAACGTGGAGTTCCGGAAGTCGAGAGGAACAGTTAGGTGAAATAATGTTGTGCGTTTTATTAAAAAGGAGGTGCATTATGTCGAATCATTTGAAACTTTGGATTTGCCTGCCGGTTACAGTATTGCTGCTGTCCTGCGGGGTTGTATTGGCTCAGGATAGCCAAACAGAACAGCAAGGCGGTCAGGTTCTTCCGCCGCCGACAATCAAGTATGTGCTGGCGTCGCCGCGGGCCGCTCTGATTGGGCCTGTCAGGGCCGCTGCAGCCCGTCACGGCAGGCAATCGGCAGGGGCGGAGAATTTCCCGCGAGAGAACGGCGAAATCAAAATTCCCACAGGGGCCAGAGTAGTATTTTGTCTCAGCCGTAACCTGGAAGGCGTCTGGTATCGGCGTTCTTTCGGCCGACTGGGTGCGTCTATAGTGCTGCAAAAGCGCAGGCCCTGCCGAGAACATCCACAGCTTGAGCCGGACATTCAGGACATTGATATAGCCGACGCAAATGATATAACTGATGCAAATGGAGTAAGACACAACCATTGGGTTACTATTGGTCGTGATGGAGCCGGCGATGTGCGGCGCGGCCCGAGTATCGGCAAAGCCAAAATAGGCGTGCCTGTTCTTTTTGACAGGCCGGGCGTATATCTGCTGCGAGGGATAATCCGCACCATTGCTGTGCCGTTGTACCCCAGGCCGAGTGAAGAACCAAAACCGAAACGTCCACTTGCAGCCGTTGACAGGGATGTCGTCTATGTCAAGGTCAAGGTTGTGGATTTACCCATAACTCAGATCACCCCGGATGAAGAGCCGACACTCGAGCCGGACATTGCCTATATCCTTCCGATGCCGAAGGAAACAAGCCCCAACGACCCAAACCAGGCCGGCTAAGCGCCGACCGTATTAAAGGCCGAAGCAATCAGGGCTGAGCCGAACACAAACTTTGTGATTCGGCTCAGCCCATTCTATATTATTCAAACTGACCCCTCGGTCAGTTTGAAAACGCACCTGTGGCAGAGCCAAAAATCAAAGTGTAAAATGCAAAATTGTCGAATCCGCCGTTGGCGGATGGCTGACCACAGTGGGATACCCCACGTGGTATCCTATTTTATTATTGTTTTTATGGCGCATAATACCTTGTCAAAAGGTGATTTGCGTTTAGCTTTCCGTAAGTCCCTATGGGACGCCTTACGGCGGAATCCCGATGACTGCCATAGGTATAGGTACGGACAAAACGGTCAGTTTGAGTAAATTACATCTTCATTGCATCATCCGGATTTTATGTGGTAAAAGAGGAAGACTAAGGATACAATACAACTTCGCAGGGCCCGACTGTATCCTGCGAAAGCTCAAAAGGCGTAAAAAGGAAAAAGTAAAAGACAAAAAATGGCCACAGAGGACACAGAGATCACAGAGAAAAAATTAAAAGAGAAGACAGAAGACAGAATACAGGAAAAAGTCAGCCACGGCATGAACCGTTCTGGTACATGCCACGAATGGACACGAATAAAATTAGTAAAAAAACAGTGTAAATTTATGCCTTGGGTATCAGTGTACCTGTGGCAGAGCTTAATCTGTGTCGAAAAAAAACAAAAGACAGAAAACAAAACTTAGACACAGATTAAGCTCTGCCACAGGTACGCAGATAAACACAGATTAAAAAAAAGAAAAAACAGAAGCGAAGCGGTCTCAAATTTAACGGTTGAGATTGCAGCGGCCTGCTCCGCAGGCCTCGCAATGACAATTGGTGCCCCTGTGCCTTGGGTATTAGCGGCAAAAAAAGAAAAGAATAAAAAGCAGGAGATGGAAAAGGAAACTATGGATAAAGAAAAAGCTTCGAAACATTTTAATAAGAAGCCGGAGAGATATAACTGCGCCCAGGCGATTCTGCTGGCCTTTCAGGATGACTACAATATCGAGCAGAAACAAATCAAGGCATATAAATCGTGCGGCCACGGTCGCGTCGAGGGCGGTATGTGCGGAGCGCTTTTTGCCGCCAAGGTGCTGCTGGGCGATTCTGACCATACAGAGGAACTTGAGCGGTGTTTTTGTGAAGCAGCCGGCTCGGTGAAGTGCCGGGAAATTCTCAAGCTCAAACGCATCCCCTGCGATGAATGCGTTGACGTCGCCGAAGCCCTTTTGCAGGATTTTGACAAACTACGAACCACAAATAAGGATTAAGTGGTAAGGATTAAGAGGCAGGAAACCAGAAAACTGCGAATCCAGCCCCTCAGAAGGGCTGGGTAAACAATGAACTGAAAGATTTTTGTGATGCTGAAAAGAACACACACCTGCGGGCAGCTTGGCTTAAGCGATGCCGGCAAAAAGGTAACTTTGGCCGGCTGGGTCCATTCCTACCGCGACCACGGCAATCTGGTATTTATCGACCTGCGGGACAGAGAAGGGCTGACCCAATTAGTTTTCAACCCTGAATCCCGGCCGGATGCACATAAGCTGGCCAGAACGGCCCGCTGCGAATGGGTAATAGCCGCTAAAGGAATAGTTCAGCGGCGAAGCGAGGGGATGGAAAACCCGAAACTGGCGACCGGCCAAATCGAAGTGGCTGTCCAGCAATTGGAAATCCTTAACGTCTCCAGAACACCGCCGTTTGAATTCGACGGCGCTGAAAAATGCAGCGAGGAACTGCGCCTGGCCAGCCGGTATATCGACCTGCGCCGGCCCGAAATGCAGCAGAAACTACACACACGCCACCGGGTAACCAAGCTTGTACGTGACTTTTTCGACCGATTAGGATTCTGGGAAATTGAAACGCCAATGTTAGCTAAGAGTACGCCGGAAGGGGCAAGAGATTTCCTCGTGCCCAGCAGATTGCATAAGAACTGCTTTTATGCCCTGCCGCAATCGCCGCAATTGTTTAAGCAGATTCTGATGGTCGGCGGCGTTGATAAATACTTCCAGATAGTGCGGTGCTTTCGAGATGAGGACCCGCGGGCCGACCGACAGGCCGAATTTACACAGATTGACGTCGAGATGAGCTTCGTCGATAGTAACGATGTTATGGGCGTACACGAAAACCTGATAGCAAAAATATGGAAGCAGATACTGGACGTGAATATCGCTGTGCCTATGCGGCGCATGTCTTATAAAGAGGCGATGGCTGATTACGGCAGTGACAGGCCGGACCTGCGCTTCGATATGAAGCTCAAAGATATATCAGATATCGCCGGCCAAAGCAGCTTCAAGGTATTTACCTTCGTTACCGGAAAGGGCGGAATAGTCAAGGGACTTTGTGCGCCGGGCGGCGGAACAAAATATTCCAGAAGCGATATTGAAAAAACGCTGACCGACTTTGTCGGAGACTACGGTGCAAAGGGGCTGGCCTGGTTTAAGGTGAAGAATCAGGAGTCAGAAGTCAGAAGTCAGAAGTCAGAAGATGCAAAACTAACGTTGGCCAGTAGTATCGCCAAATTCTTTACACCTGAACAGCTTCAGCAGATAATCGAACGCCTTTGTGCCAAAGACGGCGATTTGCTTTTGTTCGTTGCCGATAACGAAAAAACCGTTAACAAGGCATTAGCTCCGCTGCGGTGCAAACTGGCTAAAGATTTGAAGCTCTACGAAGAAGGATGCTTTGAGTTTGTATGGATAGTGGATTTTCCGCTGTTCGAGTGGAACGAGGACGAGAAGCGTTACGATTCACTGCACCATCCGTTTACTGCTGCCATAGAAGATGATTTGGACAAGCTGGAAACCGACCCTGCTAACATTCGCTCGCAGGCCTACGATATTGTCGTCAACGGCAGTGAGATTGGCGGCGGCAGTATTCGTATCCACAGCCCGAAATTACAGCAGAAGGTATTCGAACTGCTCAACCTCTCGAAGAAGCAGACAACCGAGCAGTTCGGCTTCTTTTTAAGGGCCTTAGACTACGGCGCTCCGCCGCACGGCGGAATAGCCCTCGGCCTTGACAGGATGGTTATGCTGCTTACGGGTACGGAAAATATAAGGGACGTGATTGCATTTCCGAAGACCCAGCGCGGCCAGTGTCTCTTAACCGATGCACCGAGCGAAGTGGACGCCAAACAACTCGAAGAGCTGAACCTGCGAACCCAAAGACATATTAGGGGATAGGGATTTGTATTTCGTGAAGCGTGAAGCGAGGAAGTGTAAAATTGAAAGCTAAAAGCTCAAAACCAAAACCCAAAACTAAAAAGTAAAGACGAGTAAGTTTTGAATTTTAACCTTTGGTTTTAAGTTTTACACTTTAAGTTCCCAGTTTTCATATGAGATACGCTTCACGAGATACGAAATACGATTTTATGCGAATTAATTTGAAGCACATTTGGCAAAAGCTTTTGGAGCTTCTGCGATTGTCGCCTCTTTCGTTGGCGAAAAAGTGTCGGCTTGCGTTCGGGGCGGCGGTGATCTTTATCCTGACACTGGCGCTTCTTGTACCTTATGTATGGATGAGTAAGCTTACCACAATGGCTTTGCTCGATGCAGGGCGAGCCAAAGCCCAGACGCTGCTGAGCAGGCACTTCCAGGTAAATGAAACGAGCGAAACAGCCCTTGCCCCACTGGACAGTACAGGGCAGGTGATGGACGTAAATAACCCCCCGATGCGGTGGATTCGCTTCACAAAGCAAGAAGAAAAACAACTCCGGCAGCTAAGTGACGGCCAGAAAGAGATGATTGAATCTCTAAAAGCACAGGAGGGCAGAGACGATGATATTCAACTGGCCAAATATGACGGCGTTCTTCACAGCGATTACGTAAGAATCTTCAGGGCGACCGACAGCTGTATAAACTGCCATAATCCGCAGGGCTCGGCCGCCTCTTTCGACCAAGGAAAGCCGATAGGGGCGGTGGTTATTCAAAGCCCGGCTGGTGAAATCAGTAAAACAGCCCTTCTTAATCGGGTCTGGATAATCGTTGCCGGACTAATAGCAGGTACCGGTGCAATCATTACCTTTTATGTGATTACTCAGCGGGTAATCCTGCGGCCTATCCGGCAGTTGCGGGCGATTGCGAACAACGTAGCGGAGGGTAATCTCGATATAAGAAGCTCAATAAAGACCGGCGATGAATACGAAAAACTTGCCGATGCGTTTAATCATATGCTGGATGGGCTGCAGGACGGAGCAGAAAGACTGCGGCAGGCAAACAAACAACTCGATGCTAAAATAGCACAACTTTCCGAGCGAAACATCGAATTGTTCAAGGCCAACAAGGTAAAGGGCGAATTCTTAGCCAACATCTCGCACGAGTTCAGAACACCCTTAAACGCCATACTGGGCTTTGCCGAGATTCTGAGGGAAAAGCCCGACCTTCTGAAAAAGGAAAAGGGCCGAAGATACGCTGAGAACATTATTACCGGCGGACAGAGACTCTTAAATATGATTAACGACCTGCTCGATATGGCAAAGACCGAAGCGGGTAAAATGAAACTGTATATAGAACAAACCTCTGTGCCGCAACTTTGTAAAGGGCTGGTGGCGTCTTTCTCGGCGCTTACGAAGAAGAAGAAAATCAAAGTCAAGCTGACGGTCGATGATGACATACCGATTCTCTCAACGGATGCCGGAAAGGTTCAACAGATACTGTATAACTTTCTGAGCAATGCGGTGAAGTTTACGCCGCAGCAAGGCAGGATTGAAATTCGGGCTGCGATGACAGACGAGAAGACGGTGCGGATTGCGGTCTCTGATACCGGCTGTGGTATTGCCGAGCCGGACAGGGAGAAAATATTCGAGAAATTCAGGCAGGCGGACGGCTCTATAACCCGCCAATCGACCGGCAGCGGCCTGGGACTTGCAATCAGCAGGGAATTGGCTGCTATGCTGGCGGGCAGTATCGGCCTGGAAAGCGAGCCGGGAAAAGGATCAACCTTCTGGCTGGATATACCCGTTACAATCACAAAAGACGAAGAAACGCAGGGCCGCAACATACGAATTTGACCTGTCCAGTATTTATGGTATAATGACCTGGGTAAGAAAAGGGCCACGCAATGAAGAGAAAATTCGTAAGAGCGATTTTCCCGGGTACGTTCGACCCAATAACAAACGGACACCTGGACGTTATCAGCCGCGGTATAAAACTCTTTGACGAGCTTATCATTGCGGTCGGCCGAAGTCCGGTTAAAAACCCGCTCTTTACGCCCGAAGAACGGGTGGAGATGATTGCTGAACTGGTAGCTGATATGCCGGACGTCTCGGTCGAGGACTTTGACGGGCTGACGGTTGAGTATGCCGCCAAAAAAGACGCTGACGTTATCCTGCGCGGACTGAGGAGTCTTACCGACGTTCAGTATGAGTTCCAGCTTGCTATGACCAACAGGGCTGTAGCGGGCATAGAGACCGTTTTTGTTATGACCAGTGAGCAGTACGGCTTTACCAGCTCAACTTTGATTCGCCAGGTGGCTTCACTGGGTGGTGATATTTCAAACCTTATTCCGAAAACTATTTATAATCGTTTGCAGCAGCGCCTTAAAAAGTGAATCGAGCCGTCGCCATCAGGCGTGCCGGCTCTCCTATGGAGTCCTGCCGTAAGGCATGCTGGGCATCACGGACTGCCACAGCTGCGCAGGGCCACGAATTGCAAACCTCAAGTTTGGAGTTTTGATATGTTTATAGTTAGCGTCGAATCGCAATTTTGGGCATCGCATCGGCTGGCTTTTCCGGACGGCTCAAAGGAGCCTGCGCACCCGCATAACTGGTTGGTTACCGCTGAGGTCGGCAGCGACAAACTCAATAGTGCAGGACTTGTTATCGATTTTCGCCGGCTCAAGGCAATGCTGGAAGTAATCGTTGCCCAGCTTGGCGATACATCGCTGGAGAATAACGACTATTTCCAGCAGAATGGTTCGTCGGCTGAGATGATAGCGAAGTATATATATGAAAAACTTGAGCCGAAACTGCCGGATAACATAAAACTCAACTACATCAGGGTGGTTGAACAGCCCGGCTGCTCGGCCAAATTCGTCAAATAGACAAATCGTACTGCAGCGGTCTTCTGAATTTGACGATACCTAATATCGTATTGTGCGAAACAAAACCACATACGACATACGAGAAATGATATGCAATGTCAGATTTGTAACAAAAGTGAAGCGACTATTCATTTAACTGAGATTGCCGACGGCGTGCGCACCGAGATGCACATTTGCGAGCATTGCGCCGCAGAGCAGGGTATAGCCGTCAAGAGCCAGATGCCTATAAACGAACTGCTCAGCAGTCTGCTCGCCAGCCAGCCGTCAGACGAGCAGATGCTTGGGGCTATGGACAAAGAGCTTTCCTGCCCACAGTGCGGCTTTACGCTGGAACAATTCCGCAAAGAGGCGGTACTGGGCTGTGGCTACGATTACGAGCTTTTCGAGAAATCGCTTTTGCCGCTTATTGAAAAAGCTCATAACGGACAAACAAGCCACTGCGGCAAGATACCTTCAAAAACGCCGGCGGATACGAAAAAACAGATAGAACTGTTAAATCTGCGCCAACAACTGGAGACTGCGGTGCAGGCGGAAGATTACGAACTGGCAGCTAAATTAAGAGACAAAATAAAAAATAGCGGGCAGCAAAGAGAAATCAAAGATTAAAATGTAAAAATCAAAATGACAATGCAAAAATCAAAATGTCATTTTTGAATTTTGATATGTAATTTTGATATTTGATATTTGATATTTAATTTTGAGTTATGAAGCTAACAGATATAAGCAGTGACATAAACGAATGGTTTAACGGCTCGGGTCCGCTGGCCGATATCGTTATATCCTCACGGATTCGTCTGGCCAGAAATCTGGCGGGGTATAAATTTCTGAGTCGCTGCTCAATCGCTGAAAAGTCCGAAATACTCAAAAAGCTCAAAGACGCTCTGATGTCGCTGGAACTCGGCGATAAAATCTTCTATATCAGTGTGGACAAGGCGGCGGCTCTGGACAAACATTTTTTAGTGGAACGACACCTGATTAGCCGACATCATGCTTTTGGCAAAGGTCCGCGAGGTGTCATTATCGCCCAGCGGGAATCTTTCACCGCTATGATTAACGAAGAGGACCATCTTAGAATTCAGGTACTAAAAGCCGGCTGCCAGCTATCCGGCTGTCTCGAACAGATAAACCGTATCGACGATATGATAGAGCAAAAGCTGGACTATGCCTTCAGTCCCCGCTATGGATACCTGACGGCTTGCCCAACCAATCTGGGCACAGGGATAAGGGTTTCGGTAATGCTGCATCTGCCGGCGTTGAAGATGACCGGCCAGATAGGAAAGTTTTTCAAGGCAACAAGGGATATGAACCTGGCGGTGAGGGGGCTTTTCGGCGAGGGTACCGAAGCCGCAGGCGATTTCTATCAGCTCTCAAATCAGGTAACGCTGGGCATCTTAGAGCAAGATATCGTCCGGCAGTTTGAAAACACCATCATCCCGGAAATTGTCGAATACGAAAATGCAGCGAGGAATCAACTGCTCGCCAGCCAGATAGACGTCCTTGACGACAAAATTTCCCGTGCGATGGCTCTTCTTAAAAACGCCCGGCTGATAAGCTCGCAGGAGGCCCTGTTTCTGCTGAGCCATTTGCGATTAGGTATCAATATGCACGAGCATATGGGTGCAACAACGCCTGCGATAGAGCGCCTTTACACACTGGCCGGCTCGGCTGACGATGCAGATAAACCCGGCGGCCTTTCCATTACCACTATAAACCGGCTGTTTATGCTGACTTTGCCTGCCCATTTGCAGTTAAACTATGGAAGGCCGTTGGACACCACTCACAGAGACGCACTTAGAGCCAAAATCATACGCTCAGCACTGAATAGTTAGCGGATAGCGATAAGCAAACAGCATATAGAAAACACTATACGCTAGCTCTCCTATGGAGTCCTGCCGTAAGGCATGCTGGGCATCACGGACTGCCACAGGTAAACGCTATACGCTATACGCTGTACGCTATTTCTATCTCACCTGCCAAAATGGCACGAAAAATTTATATCTGGAATTTGAAAAATCGGCAGTAAAAAAACATAACTTTTTGGTACTAAAGAAGTTAAGTAATTCAGCAGTCGCATCTGGGCAACTGGCACGCTTTTTGCATATTTATCTCTTCAGAGAAATCCTTATATATTAACAACGCCAGATAAATAATAAAAGGAAGCTAAATTATGGCTAAAATCATTGGAATAGATTTGGGAACTACGAACTCCGTGGTTGCTGTGATGGAAGGCTCGGCGCCGAAGGTTTTGATTAACTCTTCCGGCTCTCGACTGACCCCTTCGGTGGTCGGCTTTACCGATAAGGGCGAGCGGCTCATCGGCCAGATTGCACGCCATCAGCAGGTAACCAATCCGGAAAACACGGTATTCTCAATCAAGCGATTTATGGGCCGGAGGCACAGCGAAGTCTCATCGGAAGAAAAGACCGTCCCTTACAAAATTACCGGCGGTTCAGAAGAGCTGGTCAAGGTCGGTGTTCACGGTAAAGAATACACACCGCCTGAAGTATCGGCGATGATTCTGCAGGATTTGAAAAAGACCGCTGAGGATTATCTCGGCGAGAAAGTCCAGCAGGCCGTTATTACCGTGCCTGCTTACTTTAACGACTCGCAGCGACAGGCAACCAAAGACGCCGGCAAAATAGCAGGACTCGAAGTAGCGAGAATTATCAACGAGCCGACCGCCGCTGCTTTTGCTTATGGATTAGAGAAGAAAAAGAGTGAGAAGGTGGCCGTTTTTGATTTCGGAGGCGGAACCTTCGACATCTCTATCCTCGACATCGGAGGTTTCGAGGACCAGGGGGGTATTATCGAGGTCTTAAGCACCAACGGCGATACACATCTCGGCGGTGACGATTTGGACGAGGTGTTGATAAATTATTTGGCTGATGAGTTCAAAAAAACAGAGGGCATCGACCTTCGCACAGACCCAATGGCTCATCAGAGACTCAAAGAGGCAGCCGAAAAGGCCAAGTGTGAATTGAGCACCCAGCTTGAGAGTACGGTAAACCTGCCTTTCATTACTGCCGACACATCAGGACCAAAGCATTTGCAGATTACCATCACACGCAGCAAGTTTGAGTCGTTGGCTGAGCCGATTTTGGAAAAACTCAAAAACCCGTGCCGCAAAGCGCTGGAAGATGCGAAACTAAAAGCCAATGAGATCGCTGAGGTACTGCTTGTCGGCGGCTCGACAAGAATTCCGAAGGTTCAGCAAATTGTCAAAGACATCTTCGGCAAAGAGCCGAACAAGAGCATCAATCCTGATGAGGTGGTCGCTCTGGGAGCCGCTCTGCAGGGTGCGGTTCTGGCCGGCGATGCGGGAGTAAAGGATATTCTGCTTCTGGATGTAACGCCGCTTTCGCTGGGCATTGAAACATTAGGCGGAGTTATGACAAAGCTGATCGATCGCAACACCACAATCCCGTCCAGCAAGAACGAGGTTTTCTCGACCGCTGCGGATAATCAGACCACCGTTGATATTCACGTTCTGCAGGGTGAAAGGGAATTTGCCAGGGACAACCGTACACTCGGCAGGTTTCAGCTTGCCGATATTCCGCCGGCCCCGCGGGGCGTTCCGCAAATTGAGGTTACATTTGATATCGACGCCAATGGTATTTTGAATGTCTCAGCCAAGGACCGGGGCACCGGAAAGCAGCAGTCGATTGAGATTAAATCCAGCTCAGGACTGAACGAAGAAGAGATTAGTAAGATGACTACCGAGGCCGAAGCGCATGCCGAGGAGGACAGAAAAAAAAGAGAAGTTGTTGACCTGAAAAACCAGGCCGACCAGTTAATTTATTCAACTGAAAAGATGCTCAAAGAGCATGGCGATAAGGTCTCCGCCCAGACTCGCGGCAATATCGAAAGTGCGCTTAACAATTTAAAGGAAGCGATAAAAGGCGATGACGCTGATGCGATAAAAAAGGCCACTGAAAACCTCGGCACCGCTGGCCAGGAACTGGGCAAGGTGCTTTACGAAGAGGCAGCCAAGAAGCAGGCGACAGCGGGGGCACAAGCCGAAACACCGCCGCCGCAAGGTGATGAAAGCGAAGTTAAAAGAAAAGGCGGAGACGATGTAATAGACGCTGAATTCGAAGCCAAGGACAAGTAAGACTAAAAAAAGGTGACTTTTTGACTTCTTAAACGAATTGCCGTTCAGGCTGTGAAGCCGTAAAAAAAACGGGGCGAGATGGCTTTAGGATTCCGGGGATTTGAAAAATTAAAGGCCTGGAATCGGCTGTCCGCCCCGGCTTATTTGCCTATACAAAACCGCTGGAATATCCTCTCCAATACCTGCTCATCGATACTGTGCTGTTCGATATTGGAGATGGCCCGGTAAGCGGCCCGCAGCATCATTGCAGTAACCTCATCGTTGCCGGCTTTCAGCTCACTGATGGACTCGTCGATATTTTCAATCGCCTCGGTGCAGCAGCGCTTATGCCGGGCGGTAAGAGCAATTTCGTGAAGCGTATCTCCGCCGTCAGGCGTCCTGTGGAGTGAAGCGTATCTCGTATTTTTCTTCACACCTGCGGTTGCCAATTCAATTATTTTTTTGTCGATTGCCTCTCGCAGCAGTTCTGTACCGGCGCCGGTTTTAGCGCTCGTTGCTAAAAAATCAGCGTCGAACAATTCATTTAGCTCGGCAAGGCGATTAGCTGATACATCTTCACAAAGCAAATCCGATTTCGTTGCGACCGCTATGAAGCGTGACTCGGCAGAGAAGATAAGTTTTCGGATTGCGGCATCTTCGCTCCAGTCTGCTTTTGATATGTCAACGCAAAATACAACCACAGAGGCCTTTGCCAGCGATTCGACAGCCGCCTGCTGAGCCAGTTCATCGAGAATAGTTCGTGACTCGTGGTTCGTGATTCGTGGTTCGTGGTTCGTGATTCGTGGTTCGTGGTTCGTGATTCGTGGTTCGTGGTTCGTGGTTCGTGACTCGTGGTTCGATACACGATTCACGATATACGATTCACGGGTCAGTCCTGCACAATCGAACAGCACGCACTGACAATGGGTCAGCATCAACGGTGCAGTCAGGACGTCTCTGGTGGTCTTGCGCTGCGCCGAGACGATGCTCCTTGCCCTGCCGAGCAGTCTGTTGAGCAGACTGCTCTTGCCGGCATTAGCGACCCCCGCAATTCCCACCGCCGGTAAATCAATCACCGATTCATAACGGCAGCTCGCCGCTAACAACCGCTCAAGCTCTCCTCTTATCTCAACGAGTCTCTCGATGGCGTCCGGGCCGGTTATAAACTCGATGTCTTCACCGCTAAAATCCAGGCCGGCTTCGATTAAGCTGAGGCAATCCATTATAGAACAGAGCGTTTTTGCCGTGGTTTCAGCTAATCGACCGCCAAGAAGTTTCTCGGCAGCGGCCAACTGAATTTCATTAGAGCTGGTGATGATTTCGTTTACGGCCTCGGCCTGTGCCAAATCGATTTTGCCGTTAAGATACGCCCTTGCGGTAAATTCACCCGGGCCGGCCATTCGAAGGCCTTTGCCCAGCAAACTGCTCATCAGGACTTCGGCGATGGATGGGTTTGTGCAAATGTGAATTTCAGCAACATCGTCGCCGGTATAGGAATGCGGGGCTAAAAACAGATAGAGCTTCGCATCGACTTTCAGCTCAGAGTCGATTAGCACACTGCCCGCTGCAAGGCCGGCTTTGTTTTCCGGAACTGGCGGGCGGAAAATCTGTGAGGCCTTATCGACCGTATCCGGGCCGGTTATGCGAATAATTACCCTGTTATCTGATGTCGGGGAACTGACAGCTACGATAGTATCATTGAGTTCATACATTTGGCGTTAGAAGTGCCTAAAGTTAAAAAAACAATACCGGCTAACCTTTAGGCGCTCCAAATTTTAGGCGATTTTAGCTTTTGAAGAACGGCTTGGGTTTTTTCTTTTTGACTTTTCCGCCGGTTTTGCTCGTTGCGGCGACCAGGCCGAGTGATTCCTGCTGTTCTTTTTCGCGAATGTGCTTGCGAATAACGTGCTGCTCGATAACACCGGCAAAGGTACTCGCCATAATATACAGATTTAATCCCGACGGCGCTTTGTATAACATCAGCGGGAACAGCAGCGGCATCATAATCATCATCATTTTCTGCTGCTGAGCGGCCTGGGGGTTGGCCGCCGCCTGCGACGGCATCAGTTTTTGCTGCAGATAGAAAGCCAGTCCCATCAAAAGCGGCAGCAGGTTAAACGAATCCAATTTGCCGAACAAAGGCAAAGTTACCGCTGAAAATCTAAATAACGCATCCGGAACTGAAAGGTCGGTAATCCAGAACGGCAGAAACGGCGCACCGCGCAGATCAATACTGGCGTATATCGCGCTATACAACGCAATCCAGATAGGCATTTGCACGAGCATCGGCAGAAAACCCATTATCGGCGATGCGCCCTGCTTTTTGTAAAGGGCCATCACCTGTTTATTCATTTCGGCTTTGTTATTGGCGTATTTTTTCTTTATCTCTTCTGCCATCGGGGCGATTTTACTGAATTTGCTCATCGAGACCTGGCTTTTTTTGGTAATCGGATGCATAGCAAGCCGAATCAGAAGCACTAATATGATAATTACGACGCCGTAATTGCCGATAAGGCCGTACATCCATTTCATTACCGCCAATATTCCGAATGTCAGGGGGCGTATAATGCTCGCCGGGCAGCAAAAACAAGGCATAAAATCTATCGCCTGGACAAAGCCCAGTTCTCGGTACTGCTGGTTTTTATCGAAAAGGGGCTTGTCCTTGGGGCCCAGATACAGTTGGAAGTTATATGTTTTTGTACTGGCGGCCCGGCCCACTGAGGCCAGGGTGGTTGCTGCGATTTTCAAATCCACTCCGATAGTCTCATCGCCGGTATCGCCGCGCCCGTCTCTATCAGGATTGTAGAACACACCCGTTTTGTCTGCCATCCAGTCGCAGAAGTTCTTGCCTTCGTCCGGAACCGGCACCAGTATTGCGGCGAAATATTTATTGACTGCAGCGACCCAGAGAAAATGGTCGCCGCCTTTCATAAGCCGTCTGTCGCTGACATTTTTTGCCTTGTGTAGTTTTTTAATATTAAGTCTTGTGCTGGTAATTTGGTCTTGCGAATTCCTAAAGCCGGCCACGACTTTTCTCATATCGCCCCGGACGCCTTCTCTGCCGATGCCGGTTGGCCCGGTTAAATTGAAACGCACCTTCTGCTCGGAAGCCAATAGATTCTCAACAGTTAAATTGCAATCCAGCATATAGCTGTCCGGCAGGACTTTGTAAGTTTTAATCAACTTAAAAACCGGCTCGCCGGTGCTCTCATTTTTAATGATCGCCTCGAAGCGAGCTGTTTGGGAGCCGTCCTCTGCGGTTTCAACGTCGTAGCTTTTCCAATGCAATCTATCCAGAGGCAATTGCAGTTTCTGCTCGACAAACACAAGCGTTTTGTTTGCCATCGTTAAAATCTCGCTGCCGCCGGTTAGTTTCACAGGTGAAAGGATTACCAGGGGCTGCGGGTCTTTATAATCACGGTTATTAAATTCGCTAAAGGTGGCTTTCCTGATAGCAGCGCCTTTTGAGCTTAATTCCAACCGGAACTTAAAACCACTTTTGGGGTCTGTTGAGCCAAGCGTAACAGTTTTGGCAGGTGCGTTATCAGCGCCGAAAGTGGTAAAATCGGCGGCCTGCAATTGTGCGTTTTCCTCGGCGGCGGCATTTGCGGTCCCGCTATTTTCGTCACCTGTTGTCTGCTGCAGCAGGATGAGGGGCTGTCTGCTGTCCCTGCCGGCCTCAAAAAGCCCGGACTCGACGACAAGGGCGCCACAAAAGATGACAAAAACAGCTATAATTAAAGTTAAAGTGATTCTCATAATCTTGTATCTCATATAGAGAAGCTAAAAACTTAAAACCAAAAATGTAAAACCAAAACTGAAAACAAGGAAGTTTTGAATTTTAAGCTGTGGTTTTCAGCTTTTAGTTTCAAGTTTTACGCTTCCTTTCATCTGCCGTCGCTCAGCCGCTCAGCCTGGAAGTTGTCCAGTTGTTCGATTGCCTTTATCTTTTTGGCTGTGGTTTGGAAATCATATTCCAGCCGAACGAAGTGCAGTTTGTTTTCTTCGATATATACGTAGCTTGCCCTGTTGTCCTTGTCTCTGGGTTGTCCGACTGAGCCGGTATTGATAATCGCTTTTTCGCTGTCGATAATCGGATAGACGTTGCCCAGCTCAGCGGGCAGATAGAAATCCGGCTCATCGAGAAATACGCCGGGCAGATGCGTATGGCCGATAAAGCAGATATGCCTGAGACGCCCGAACAAGGAGCGAATCTTTACCAGGTTGCTATAAACATCATCGGGGAAGATGTATTCGTTAATCGGCTTTCTCGGGCTTGCGTGAACAAAATCTATTATAGCCGCCTGTTTGCCCAGTTTTGTTTTGAACGTCCGCCGCATTGGCAGCTCGCCCAGAAAGGCCCAGCGTTCGTCGTGGTGCTGTTTTTCTTTTTCCGCTTCCAAAGTTTCACGGGTCCAGAAGCTTGCCCGCTCTGCTCCGTAGTTGAAATTTGTCGGCTCATAAAGGGCGGCATAATCGTGGTTGCCCATAACG
>CAJVYK010000014.1 GCA_913009865.1 uncultured bacterium | reverse complement strand
TTACCGGATAAACCTGACTTTCTTTCATACCGTTTGTTGACTGGGCTGACTGAAGCAATAAATACATGTTTCTGGCTTCACAAGGATTTACTGCGGAGAAGCTTACGCCAAAACCCCTAAGTTTGAGTTAAATTTACTTGATATTTAACTCATAATATTGTATAATGCGCACCTGACTAATGGATTAGGATCACAATAAATCGTCAACTTGTGCCCGCGAAAGCTGGTATCATAAATCCGGAGGGACTCATCATAACTACCGGCATCAACAATCAACAATGAACTATTTAACCATTTACAAGCATCGAGTATCCAGAATCCGCCATTGGGCGTCCTGTGGAGAGAATCCAACTTTAGCTCACTTTAGGCACTTTAGCTCACTTTACACTAACGAGTATCGAGTATCGAGATACGAGTCTTTTATGCAAAACAAACCCAATTTACTGAACGCTCAAATAAACATAAGCTCATTTATAACAAAGGATTACGAAAATGCCCATCTCCTCGGACGCGAAAAAAACAAACCCAATCAAACCCAATCTGTGGTGAGCAAAGTCGAACCACCTGTAGTGAGCTTGCCTGTCCCGAGCGCGGTCGAGGGGTCGAACCTATTTCAAACTTTTTGCTGGGGATTTGAGGAAACAGAAAATGTTTTGTTGTAAGCCTCTAACGGGGTAAAATGCGAAATGTCAGATTGATAATTGATTAAGGCGTGCAACCGATGAAAACATACAAACAGGTTTTTTCGGAACTGAACCGAGCGGCATTGATACCGTTTTTTGTAATCGGCGACCCCGATTTTGATACGAGTCTGGAAATAGTAAAAGCAGCTATCGACGCAGGGGCTGATATCCTGGAATTAGGGATACCGTTCTCCGACCCGATAGCAGATGGGCCGACAATTCAGAAGGCTGATATTCGAGCTGCAAACGGCGGGATGAATATGGCAAAGGCGTTGGAATTTATCCGGAAGGTCAAGGATTACAGGGATGTCCCAATTGGGCTGTTGATGTATTACAACCTGATTTATCAGTATGGAGTAGAAAAATTTTTCACCCGATTCCACCAGGCCGGCGTTAACAGTGTTTTGGTTGCCGATTTGAGTATTGATGATGCGGACGAAATCATCAGCCCTGCTCGGTCAGCGGGCCTTGATACCGTTTTTATGGTTACACCAAATACCGACCCGGAGAGAATAAAGCTGATTGCTTCCAAAACCACCGGCTTTATTTATACCGTCTCGCTGTTAGGTGTTACCGGCAGCAGAGAAAAGCTGTCCGGGCGGATAGAAGGGCTTGTCGGCAAATTGAAGAAACTATGCAATGTTCCGGTTTGCGTAGGTTTTGGAATCAGCAAACCCGAACATGCAGCTCAAGTTGCATCAGCAGGTGCTGACGGTGTGATAATCGGCTCGAGAATAGTGGGATTGATTGAGGATAATTTAGGCAGCAGAGAAAAAATCTTAGCTGAAATTTCAACGTTTTTAAATGAAGTTAAAAGTGCGATTAAGCATATATCGTCCTCGTAATGACAGCCGCGGCAGGTGTATTAAAGGCTACTGGCTATTCTCAGGTTTGTTATATGGATAATAGGGGCGTGGGTACCAGCGCCAGATATAATCAATCAGCTCTCTATTGGATTCAATCCGGTCCCTTAGTATACCTAATTGTCGGGATATATTTTTATTTATTTCAGAAATACTTTTTTCGAGCTTTTGGTGATTATTTTTCATATCCATTATAATCTTATCGAGTTGTTCCATACTCTTATTAACCTGCCGACTATTTGCATTAATCTTATCCGCAAGCTCCTTGAACCTTGTTTCAATCTCAGCTTCAAACTCCAGTTTCTTTAGTTCGGCCCGGGATGTTGTCTCTCTTATCCAAATCTGCCTGTCTGCCTGCAGTTGTTCTAAACTTATGTTTATTTGCTCGATTTTTTCACTGCTTTGGGTTTGATTTTCCTCTACTGATTGCTTAGCTTTCTCATAGCAACGGATTGCTTGTATGAAATCGTCGGGGTCGTCCTTAAAGTCCCAGGTTCTTCCGGAAAAATATTCGCCCAAACCTATGTAGTATTTGTACTCAGGTACTTTTCTAATGTGCAGTGTTCTGGTATCTACCTCTCTTTTGCTGTAAGTAGATACAACAATCCTGCCTTCGTCCAGTTGTTCGACAGTGATTTTATTTTTATCTTCTGATACCAACTTTCCAAATACGAGCTTCCCGTTCCTTAGATAGAAGCCGGCTGTTTTAACAAAACTGGTTTTCGGCTTTGACTTTTTAGTTTTCTGAGAAGTTTCGGCGATTCCTGGTTCTGCTTCAACGGTTCTCTCGTTTTGGCTTGTTTGTGCGTACAGACCTGAAAGGCAGCAGCTAAAGACAGTAACTAATATGAATGCCGCCGTGTTTATGACACCAGTGGTTTTCATTATTCTGTCCTCCCAAACTAACCGGTTCCTTTGTAGCCACTGCGCAAATTATACCATATTTTTGCCGAACTACAGGAAAAACAGAAAACATACCCCCCATTTCTTTTAGGATTGGGAACAATTACCATAAAGCAGTGCTGCGCATTGAAATTTGGCGATTGTTAATCGTCAATCGTTTATCAAATGATAGGCTCTGATGAGTTCGGCTATGCTCCAGGACTGAGCGACGCAGCCTCTCGGCTTATGAGGGGCATCTCCATCGAATATCTCGCAGAGTTGTCCGAGGCAGCCATCTTCGATTACATGCTGCATCAATGGCTCGATAAATTCAGCCGCTTCTTCTTTACTTTTTCGGCTGAAATCGTTCACTTTGAGATATGCTTCTACAAATGGTCCGATTAGATATGGCCAAACTGTGCCGTTGTGGTAAGCCTCGTCTCGCTGCTGCCGCGGCCCTGTATATGTGCCTTTATAGCGACTGTCCTGAACGCCCGCTGTTTTTTTATTCGAGGTTCCCTCGGAGTCAATTGGTACCATTTTTGAAAGTGTTCGCAGACCGTAGGGCGTGAGCAGATTTTTTTGTACCGCATCTACTACGCACTTTGCCTGCTGAGGTGGCAATGGTGAAAACGGCAGTGAAACAGCGAATATCTGGTTCGGCCGAAGACTCGCATCAACTGAACCATTGGGCAGGATACAATCGTTTAAGTAACTGTACCTTTCGTTCCAGAAAAGTTGGCAGAAACCGGCTGCTATCTTTTCTGCCATAGACTCGTAATGTTTCGCTATCTCTATATCCCGGTCGAGGTAAAATTGAGCAATAAGGCGAAGAGCATTATACCACAGAGCGTTAATCTCCACCGCTTTCCCATAGCGAGGTGTAAAAGCAACACCGTCATATTTGGCATCCATCCAGGTTAGTTGCGTTTCGCCGTTACCTGCTGCTATAAGCCCGTCGGCATCAGCACAGATACCGAATCGCGTGCCATTGTGGTAGGAGTGTATAATCCAGCGGATAGTGGGCAGAAGCTGCTGCGTGAAGGTTGTCGAATCGTTGGTGGCGTTTAAGTATCGAAAAGCTGCGTTGATAAACCAGAGAGAAGCGTCGATACTGTTAAAGTAGGCGGTGCCGCTGTTGTCATCGAAGCGATTCGGAATTAACCCATCGTCGGCGGCCAGGGAAAAGGTGGTCAGAACCGATTTTGCCTCGTCGAACCTGCCGGTCGATAGTAACAGGCCCGGCAGGGCTACAAAAGCGTCTCTACCCCAGTCTGCGAACCATGGAAAGCCGGCTAAAATGGTAGTTCGTGGTTCGTATTTGCTGCCTCCGCCGAGAGGCGCGCTGGCTCTGCCACAGGTGCGCAGCGGCTCGTGTTCCGGGTCATCGGTCACGTGGCCCCGGTCACGTTTTGTAATAAACTGGTCGGCGGCTAAACAAAGTATCCCGAGTTTTTTGTCCCTGGTTTTTGCAGCGGCGATTACAATATTTCGGTGTCTGTGTAAATCTTCCAGAAACTTCCAGTCTTTAATTTCCGATTGCCAATTGAAAGCCGGCAATCGGCAATCAGCGCTCCTGAGGTTTGCCCAGAAAACAACTTTGGTCGGCGAATCTATGTGACACCTGAAAAAGCCCGGCGTCCATAAATCTTCGGTAAAATCCTGGCCTCTCTGTCTATCAATACGATATGTGAAATTAAACCACCACTGCTCGTCTTTTTCGAAGTGCACAGAGGAACAGCCCAAAAGCAATTCACAACTTTCCGGAGTATCATGGCGAATTCGTATCTCATACGCCGTATCCTGTATCTCGCTTTTCGTGTTTTGCGCAAGATACGCTTTTAGCGGAGCGTAAGATTTTTGCAGTGCGTGGAAGTCTCTTAAGCCAATAAATGGACGCAAAACAAAGTCCCCCGGCTCTTTAACATTTGTGAAATCATACACCAGCACGACCGTATCCGTATCGTGGAGTAGATATACGGATTTAGTCAGTTCGAGTCTGTCCAGTTGATAATCAAAATGTGCCCCGGTATCTTGACGAAATCGCTTTATGTAGCCGAAACCTTCCGGCGCAAATTTATCATTGAACTCAAAGGTTGAAAGATTAAATACCTTTCCGTTGAATATCATCATCTCCATGCAATCGGCCAGTGCCATTATCCTGTTGGTAGGGGGGGTAAGCGAGCCGATGAGCAGGCCGTGATACCTTCTGGTGTTGCAGCCGATAATCGTTGACGATGCGTAGCCGCCGCGATTATTGGTCAACAGCCACTCTTTGCTTAATAAATCCTCAATAGGCTTATCAGCCGTCGGTATAGAAACAATTGCGGTATCATCAGTTTTTTGCAATGTTAACACAGCTTTACTCCCAAAGAAAAACAGCGTAGAGCGTTTAGCGGACGGGGTATAGATTCCTGCTTTCGCAGGAATGACAAGACTAAACGCTATGCGCTTGCAATTGTCTGTCTGGAACAGCGGCTCTGAAGATTGCCCAATACGTTCATAAAGTTTATATAAGAATCGTAAGGTGAATCATACGGATTAAAGTATTTATGCACATCGCCGTCGGCGAAGTATTTTGTGCACATATAATAAAAATGGTCGGATGTCTGCAATTTTCGCCAGTCTGCAATGATTTTTTCATCGTTGGCTTTCTTGATTTCCTTTTCAAGCCGATAAAGTTCATGAATGGCGTTGGATTGCATAGCGTTTCCGAGCCAGGCCGAGAGGTCTCTTTCGGTATCGGCCCAGCTTATCAGGTGCGGCACATCAACTGTGCCGACGGGCTGAAACGATTGAGCTATCTCGCTGGGGGTTTTAAAATCATTGTCCGGATGCTTTAGAATCTGTTCCGGCAGGTGGCGCATAAAATCGAATATGCCCGTATCCTTCCATTGGTGTTCGCCGAATGTCTCGTAATCCATAAACAGGTTGACCACGTTACCGTTGCCGTTAACGCTATTTACCCATTGGGCGAATTTATCTGCTGTCAGAGGCCACTGTGACCAGTCACGGTTGGAAAACCTAAAGGCAATATCATCACTGAGGGAATAGTTTTTCAGCAGCAGCTTTAACTTGCTGCAGTCTTTGGGACGGTAAACGAAATTGGGACTTCGGTAACCTAAGATGTGGTCTGCACCTTCGGTTATTATCGCCTCGAAGCTGCCCATTGATTCGATAAGGCGGGCCAAATCATTATTGTATATCAGCTCCGTATTTCTAAAAACCTTCGGCTTTTGACCAAAAAGAGATTCTATAGTTTTGGAGTGTTTGTTTACCTGCTCCACAAATTCATCTTGCGAATACAAAAAACTCAAACTGTGGTAATACGTCTCAGCCAAAAATTCCACGCAACCGGTTTCCGCCAGAGCATCAAAAGTGCTTATAACTTCCGGCGAGTAGCGCTGGAGCTGCTCCAGTAATACGCCGGTTATGCTGTATGCTATCTTGAATCTGCCCTTAAATCTTCGTATTGTATCCAAAAGCAGTCGATTGGCAGGAAGATAACATTTATTTGCCACCTTCCTGCAGATGGAGCCATTTTTATAATCGTCAAAATATTGGTCGTTTTTATCGAATACTGTATAGTGCCTCAATCGCAAAGGTTGGTGCACTTGAAAATAGAAACATATCGAAGCCATATTTCGTATCCCGTATCACGTGGATGTGTTTATGTCTTACTCATCCACTCATTTACTCATCCACTCATCCACGATTTTCAGACCGCAACCAACGCTTCTTCATAAATTTTTACACACTTCTGTGCGCTGTCTTTCCATCGTAGTTTTCTTACCTCAAAATTGCCGTAGTTTGCTAACGTTTCCTGCAACGGCGGATATTTCAGTACAGCTATAATCTTGTTAGCAATCTCGTTGACATCCCAGAAATCAACTTTCAGAGCATGCATCAAAACTTCTGATACGCCGCTTTGCTTGCTTATTATGACAGGCACATCGTTGTCCAGCGCCTCCAGAGGTGCAATCCCAAACGGCTCTGATACCGAAGGCATTACATACAAGTCGGCCATTTTATATATTTTTTGTACATCTTCGCCGCGTAAAAAGCCCGTGAACAGCACCTTGCTTCCGATGCCGAGTTCTGCTGCCATCTCAACCGCCCGGTGCATCAAATCGCCGGAGCCAGCCATAACAAATTTAACATTATCCATCACCTCAAGGACCTTTTTGGCTGCTCCGAGGAAATACTCCGGCCCTTTTTGCATTGTAATTCGGCCCAAAAACAGAACGATTTTCTCGTCTTTGTCGATACCGCTTTCGGTCAAAGCCCAATTGCCGTTGCGTTCTACGCTGTTATGCACCACTTCAACTTTTTCGCCGCTAATGCCGTATCGGCTGATTATGATATTGCGGGCGAAGTAGCTAACAGTGATTACTTTATCCGCCCGCTCCATACCTTGCCGCTCGATATCGTAAATCATCTGATTGACGTTCTCACCACTACGGTCGAATTCGGTCGAATGCACATGCACAATCAGCGGTTTTCTGCTCATTTCTGCTACCACAATTCCCGCAGGGTAAGTCATCCAGTCATGGGCGTGAACGATGTCAAACTGCTCGTTTGCAGCCAATTCAGCAGCAAGTGCAGCGTAACGATGGACCTCAGCGTACATATCGCCACTGTAGTCTGCTCCGCTGAAAACGTTGTCGGTCAAACTGACACTGCCGCCGTGCATTTTTTGTTTTTGCCTCAAAGTTTCTTCGATCCGTTGCTGATAAGCATCAGGGGTTGAATATGGCTGTAGCGGGGAGTTGATTGTGCGAAATGTTACGTTTTTTAGCTTATTGAATTTAAAGGACGCTGCGGACGTCTGAGAGTTGGGGTTTAGCAGCTTCACATGGGTAGCATATTTGCTATTGACCATTCTTGGCAGACAGAAAGTTACTTTTATGTCAAGCTGGTCCATCGCTTTGGTAAGTCCGTAACAAGCCGTACCCAGTCCGCCACTGATAAACGGTGGAAACTCCCAGCCTAACATGAAAACTTTCATATTGTTCCCCACTGATCCATCGACATAACCATCCCTCAATTAAGAGTTTACAATCAATTTCTTCTGAAACCCAACGTTACAAGCGACTTGTTCTAAAGTTGCAGTTCGCCGGCAGACATTTTATCGGCAGGAAATTATGCAATCTTAACTGCGAGCTGGCAAAAATACTGTATTTGCGCTTGTTCCTGTTATATAAATCGGGGTTTTTGCTAAGGTAAGTTCAATAAATTTTCTAAAAAGTGTGAATTATGATACTAATAATACGGATTTTACAGCTGATAGCCGGATGAAAATATCATAAACTTGTGTATTCGACTGCCAGCTATTAACTCGGTGGTGCCTGGCCAAATCCGCTCTACGCAGACAGCCAAGGACTGATAACTAATCACAAGTAATAATCTCAAGTGATAATTGAAATACGCAGTGATTAAGAAACCCTCGAATACTCAATTGAGAAAAGCCGTTCCGCGGTGAAAAAACGGAACGGCTTACTTCGCTGCCGCAAACCTAAGATCTGTAACCAAAAGATGTTAGCCCCGTTAGATATCCTGCAATGGGTAATATGATACAAAGAGGAAATGTTTCTAACAGGGTTAGCACATAAGTTGCCTACAAATCCTGTGCCTTGACTGTGCTGCGACGGTTGGCCTTGGTTCGCGTAATGGCGTCATCGAGCATACGATAGACAGCATCGCTGATTGCTCCGAGCGCTTCGGATGAGGTCATCATCTTTTTGCTCTTGATATAGGCCTTAACCTTGCTGGCTACAATCAAAGACTCTTTTTTCTTTGCCATTGGTAAAAATCCTCCATGTTAAAAAGTTAAAATTCAATAGTCCGGCACCAAATCCTTGGGGCCGGCACATTATTAAGCATCCTTATTACAGAAACCGGCCTGGATTTGCAACAAAAAAATACGCTCGAATGTTAAATTTTTGCCATCATAGAGCCGATAAGCGAAAAAGTGTTTATGAAAATATAACCGGTAAATCACGTTTTTCCTTGTAGGCATGTGATTTTTAATAATTTAAAATAATTTAGGCGGCTTATTTTGACGAAAATACCTGGACGAACGACTTCTCAGAGCAGATAGCAAATAGATTGAGTGGGACCCCAAACGCAATAGAGTGCATTTGGGAACCTGGTTTGTTGTGGAGAAATAAAATGACAAAGCGTTCGAAAAAAACCCAAAAATTGCAGACTAAACTGCAAGAGTTTGTTGTCGTTGCTTTTGCCGAGGACCTGGAACAGGCCAGAGACTATGAAACTCTGCTGAAAAGCAATGACATCCCTGCTGTCATCAAGGAGCACGATAAAGAGTTGATAAATGCTAAAGGCGTTGCCGTAATGGTTCCTGAGGATCTTCTTGATGAAGCGCACGTAGTAATTGAGTCACAGGATGCCTACGACGATTTTTATGATCTTACATTAGAGGACGAAGACAACGGTGACTTCGACAGCGAGCTTTTTGATGATGACTATTAAGCTCTGGCGAGCGCTCAGCAACTGAACAGCTTGGCGTAATTTCGGTAATTTTGTCGGAACACTTATTGATTATCTAAGTGTCCAGAAGCCGGCGAGGTAAAACGGAGGGTAAAAGAACAAATGGATGAACAACATTTCATGGAGCATCGGGACGGCAAAGACCGCAGGGGTAGCGTTGTTGACAGGCGTTTGGGACTGGACCGCCGGCGCGGCCCCGGCAGACGCAGAAGCGATGAACGAAAATCAGCAGAAGAAGGCGAGATGTCTAACGAGCAATTTGAGTTTCTTATGGCCATTGATGAATATAAACAAAAAAACGCAAGACCCTTTCCAACCTGGACAGAGGTTCTTGAGGTGATAAAGGCTTTAGGTTATCGCAAAGTGGCTGAACCGGGACCACTTGCGCAGTTCGAAAAAGAAAAAAAACAAACCAAAGTGCCAAAGTGAGGTGCTGAACAGATGACGGACACTTGATCAGAGGTTATAATGCCCCAATTTACACAAATGTTGATCCTATGCTCCGTCAATCCGTGAATCAATTACCAATAGAGCAATGGTTGCGAAAATGATGTTCATAACTTCAAGAAAGCATTTTTTACTTTTTCATTAGCATGACCAATGGACAACAAGTTCATCAGTCATTCTATTCAGTAGTATCATCCGAAAACCTCTGGAATTAAGAGCTTCAGATTGTCAGTACGAGGGTTTTGATGTGCAAAGCCTTTTAAATACAAAGATATAGATGACACTTGGTGTGTTCCTTGGTGATTTGCAGTGCGGGGAGGGGGGGGAATAAACTTGACATAACAAGATTAGCCTCAAACAATAGTACTTTGGCCGAGATAGATGCCCAAGGAAAGTCCAACTTTAGCTATAGAGAAACGAGATGAGAATTCTTATTGTCGAAGATGATACAAGAACCGCTTCGTTTATTATGAAGGGGCTGAAACAAGCGGGCTTTGTTGCCGAACATGCCCCTGATGGGGAAGATGGGCTGCATAGGGCATTAACTGAATCATACGACGCAGCTGTGGTTGACATAATGCTGCCAAAGCTGGACGGTCTAACCCTGATAGACGAACTCCGTAAAAAAAGGATAACTACCCCTGTCATCATTCTCAGCGCCAAACGCTCGGTAGATGACCGCATTAAAGGTCTCCAGAGAGGTGGAGATGACTATCTGGTTAAGCCTTTTGCGTTCTCGGAGCTATTGGCGCGGATTCGAGCACTTATCCGCAGAGCCAATTCCGTCTCTGAGCCAACAACTCTGACGGCGGGTGAGCTTTCTATAGACCTTCTCAAGCGAAAAGTCCTTCGAGCTGGAAAAGAGATTGAGCTGCAGCCGCTTGAGTTTGCTCTGCTTGAGTATCTTATGCGTAATGAGGGGATGGTCGTTTCAAAGACAATGATTATGGAACACGTCTGGGATTACAACTTTGACCCACAGACCAACGTCGTCGAGGTACGAATCTGCCGACTGAGAGACAAAATAGACCGTTCGTTTAACGATAAACTCATCCACACCATCAGGGGTGTCGGTTATGTTCTTGAAGAGAGGAAATAATACATTCGGCACCGTTGCTTTCCGTCTTACCCTCTGGTATGCGGTTCTACTGGCCGCGTTATCGTCAGCAGCTTTTGTTCTTGTGTACGTTAGGCTGACATCGAGTCTCAGCCATCGTATGGACGAGGCACTTGTCAGCAACGTAAAGAAATTCGAAGCGCTTTACAACAAACAAGGACTTGAAGCTATCAGCGCTGAGTTTCAACGTGAAGCAGCGTCCAGCGGGGTTAAAAGAGTGTTCTTTCGAATGTTCTCTCCCAGCCAGGAAGTACTTGCTGCCTCCGACATGAGCAAATGGAAGGGTATAGGTTACCCGCCGGCTGCACTGGAAAGCCTCTTAAACGACAAAGAACTATCGCAGACTATATCGATCCCTGGCCACGAACATAAGGTTCGCGTGATTTATAAGAAAACCACTGATGGTAACATCATTGAGGTAGGTCATACGCTCAAAGATAACGAGGAGTTAATGGAGCGGTATCGGGAAACCTTCGGGTGGGGCCTTTTAGCAATTCTGGTACTCGGCAGTATTGTGGGATGGTCTTTAGCCAACCGGGCGATGTCAGGGGTTAAACGGGTTATGCGAACAGCGGTTCGTATAGGTAGAGGCGACCTTACCCATCGCGTCCCCGTAGGGCAGGAAGGCAGGGAGATACATAATCTTGCCCTGGCCTTCAATAATATGCTGGAGCGTATCCAGTCGCTGGTAATGGAGTTGAAAGAGGTGACAGACAATATAGCCCACGATTTGCGGAGTCCCCTTACCCGTATCCGCGGTGTTGCTGAGACGACGCTGACCGGCCAGCAGAAGCTTGACACATACCAAGAGATGACGGCAACTATCATTGAGGAGTGCGACCGGCTTGTGGGGATGATTAATACTATGCTGGATATTGCAGAGAGCCAGACGGGTGTTGCGAATTTTGCAACTGCTCGTGTGGACGTGGCCGAAGTTGTCAAAGATGCGTACGAACTATTTCAGCCTGTTGCTGAAGATAAGGGCGTAACTTTAAAGCTTGACACTCAAACAGAACCTCTTTTTATTTTGGTTGATGTTGCGAGACTTCAGCGAGCGTTGGCCAACCTGCTGGATAATGCTATTAACTATACCGATGCCGGCGGAAAAGTTACTGTGTCTGTCGAGCGGACGCAAACATACGTGAAAATTTTAGTGGCGGATAGCGGTGTTGGTATAGATGAAAAAGACCTTCCTCATATTTTCGAGCGGTTCTATCGAGCGGACCGGAGCCGTTCTGCTCCAGGCAACGGCTTGGGGCTTAGTCTGGCTCAGGCAATTGTCCAGGCACATAAAGGCCAAATCACTGTGAGCAGTTCCCCCGGGAAGGGAAGCACGTTTACAATAATTTTGCCAGCCGCATCTACCGCAAATTAAACAAATCCCAAACATTACCAAAAAATAATCTTACGGTAAGCTTCCCGTTAACAACATCTCTTATAGTCTGCGCATAAATGGTACTTTGAAGAAAACGCTGTCTTCGTATAGCAGACGGGAAGATAATGAAATTAAACACTTCAATCCGAAGCAAGTCTTTTGTGGGCATAAGGATGTTTTTAGCACTCTTGGTTTTTGTCGTCAGTGGTTTAGTGTGGTTCCATAAGACCAGGCCATATCATTTCCTTACTGTCACACCGGGAGTTCTGTACCGCAGCGGTTGGATGACTCCGCATAATGAGGAGAAAATAATCAGGAAATATGGTATTCGAACAGTGGTCAATCTGTGTCTTCCTACTGAATATCCCGACCGCTATGCCGAAGAAGCAAGGATTTGTCGCGAGAATAAGGTGCAGCTTGTGAATCTGCCGATGGCGGGAAATACCCCGCCATCTGAAGAACAAACGGCCAAATGGTTGAGTTTGCTCAATAATCAGCAAAAGCTTCCTATCCTTGTGCACTGTGCCCAAGGGGTTATGCGTACCAATATCATGGTTGCTATCTATCAAATAGAATTTTTACATAAGGGAAATGCAAGAGTACTAACCGAGCTGCCGATGTTCGGACATGAACTTTATGTTGCGAAACGCAAACGCCTGCGTGACTTCATACTGAATTATAAGCATTCAGAAAAACCATTTTAACACGCTTGCCTACATTACCAAAAAATAATCTGCCGGCAAGCTTGTGGTTAGAAGGATATCGTATCATTAAATAAGAACAAGGGCAGGTACTACCGATGCTTCTGGTGTTGTTTCGGGAATGTTGCAGAAAAGGTGGCAGTGTATCATTTGAGAATAAAAAGACGAAGTATTCTTGTTAATGGCTTAATCGTGGCGTGCGCGGGATTGGTATTATTGTACTTTTATCGTTCCGTTATACCAACAAAACAGTCCACTTTGGTCGAATGCGTTTTTGATGTGGTTGGATTAACAGTTGTTTTTTTCGGCCAGTTACTTCGCATATCCGCCAGGGGGTATAAATCTCGGCAGATGGATAAGAATGCCTCTCTTATCGCTACAGGGCCTTACGCATTAGTACGGCATCCAATGTATTTCGGCAGTTTCCTTATAGGGCTGGGAATTGTGATAGTACTTCTGAAGATATGGATGGTGCCTGTTTACATCCTGCTTTACTTATTGTGGTACCGCTGGCAGATATACACGGAAGAAAAACACCTTGTGCAAAAATTCGGACAGGCGTATCTGGATTATTCGCAGACAACACCGAGGTTCTTCCCACGGTTTAGAGACCTGGTCAAGCTCAATCTAAAAAAATGTATACCATTAAGACTGAAATGGATTAAAAAGGAATGGGGTACGATTTTGACCTGGGTTTTGGTAGTAGCATTTTTTGAAGGCTGCTATGAGTTGCAGCGATATGGCTTTGCGGCCTTGTTAAAAGAAGAATTAATCTTTCTATTTCTCTTGATGTCAGTTTTTCTCGGATTTGTATTTGTATTCAGGGAAAAACAGTGAGCATTATAGCAATGTTGATGTAGTGAAATCTCTTAAGTCGAAAACGCATATTACAATTGCCGGTGGAGAGTCATAGAGATGTCCAGATATATGCTTTGGGTGATATTGGTTGCAGTTTTTCTTAGCGGCTGTGCAACTTATCGACCGATTCCGCTAACACGACAGGCCGTAGCTGGCAGACTTATTGGGCCTGATATGAAAAATATTCGCATCAGGGCGAAAGAGATAAAGCACCCTATATTGAAATCGATTGAGTTTAATGATAGCGATGGACTCTCTCCGGATGAGGCGGCTGTGTTGGCGGTGCTTGCCAATCCGCGGTTGCGGGCAATTCGTGACCGGCAGAATATAGCTAACGCCCAGTTGCTTCAGGCAGGACTGTTGCCGAACCCCCGGTTATCCTACGGTATGGATTTTCCAACCGGCGGCGAAACCGACGAAACTGTAAACGCATTCGGAGTCGGGTTGAACTGGGATATCGGCTCTCTTATCACCCACCAGGCAAAAGTGTACGCTGCACAAGCCAGCGCCGGTTCAGTAAATCTCGAAATAGCATGGCAGGAATGGCAGGTGGCCGAAGCAGCAAAGCTGCACGTGTATCGGCTTCTGATTGCAGAAAAACTGTTGGCTTTAGCAAAGAAGATAGAGTCTGAACGCAGACAGACCCGCAGTATTATCACCAATGCCGTCAAGCTGAGTGAAAAAACGGCTCTGGATTTATCGACCGCAAATAATGCCTGGCGGCAGGCAAGACTTGCCGTAGCGGCTGCAGAGCAGCAGAGGCAGCGAGAGCGGTTCGCCCTGAACCAAACGCTTGGCCTTGCTGCCGACCGAGTCATACCGCTCCAACAGGATATCAACCTGCCGGCCTGGCAGAACGTTCCTTCCACTGCAATGGTCGTTGACGAAATTGAAAACCGCCGTCTTGACCTGCTTGCTCTCAAGGTCGGTTACGAAAGCCAGGAGGCGAGAGTAAGGGCTGCTGTAAAATCTCAATTTCCAAGGATAAATATTGGCCTGTCAAACGAAAGAGATATAGACAATGTCCGAACGATGGGGTTTGGCGTGACTATCGAGCTTCCATTTTTCAATCAAAATCAAGGCCGAATCGCGATTGAACGAGCCACCCGTCAGCAGCTTTTTGACGAATATACAGTTCGCCTGTTCGATGCACAATCCGAGATAGCCCGGATATTGTCGGCTCTTCAATATACCCGGGATAGATTCCAAACCGTTGAGGAATCTATCCCTGCATTGAATCGGCTGGTTCATTCATACAAAAGTGCCGCTGAAGACGGCATTGTCGATATTCTGACCTTTTACAAAGCGCTGGGTAATTTGTACAGTAGTCAAATACAATCGCTAATCCTGAAGCAACAACTCGCCGAACTCGGCATAGCTCTCGAGATAGCTACAGGCCGGTACTTACCCGCC
Source organism: uncultured bacterium (assembly GCA_913009865.1). GTDB lineage: Bacteria > Planctomycetota > Phycisphaerae > Sedimentisphaerales > Anaerobacaceae > CAJVYK01. Next base: position 6,059 of record CAJVYK010000014.1, on the reverse strand, counting down.
TCGAACATCCAAAGCAATGCACCTTCAGACTCCAATCAAACAGCGAAAAAGGAGGTACTAAAATGAAAAGACATCCGGCAATTACGTTCATAATCGTCCTTATCATTGCTGTTGGGTTTACGGCCTGGTATTCCAGGTCCCTGTCCAGCCGACAGCGACAAATTTCGGCCACTATGTCCCGACTAAATCTGATAAAGACATCACTTCCACAGCATAAGGATTTCAACATCGTTGCATATTTTGTAGGCAGAGCCGAAGTCAGGAACAAAGTAATTATAACAGCCCTTGAAGCAGGGACAATCTCTTCTGTTGATGCCGACGATGAAGCTGTAGTCAAAAAGGGCACACTTCTCTTTACACTGGGTGGAGTAAGAATCAAGGCTTGCCTTGCAAGCATCGAGCAAAAAATCAAATCTTTGAAACAGCAGGTAGCTTTAGCAAAAAATACTCTCAGCCGTAAGCAGCAAGCTGCCGAGCAAAAAATTGTCTCACTTGACGAACTTGATAAGGCAAAGGCCGACTTGGCACAGCTCAATGCCCGGCTTAAGAGAGCTGCCGGGCAGCTTGATGTACTCGAAACTGCTATTCATATTTACGCGCCTATGAGTGGAATCTTCACTCAGCGGAGAGTCAGTATAGGTCAGAAAGTTGAAAAAACGGACGTGCTTGCCGAAATAATCGCTCCTAACGACTTGCGTGTGGCAGCAACACTTTTCCCGCCGGAGAATGCCCAGCTTCAGGGACGAACAGCAGCTATTCATACCGCAAGCGGCAAAACGCTATCCGGGGTTGTAACCAGTGTATTACCGCAGCGCACCTCTGCCGGCGGAACCACAGTTTGGATTAAAGGCAACGATATTAACCGGCAATTGAAAGCCGGCGAAACAATCAGTGGAGATATCCTGCTCGCCACGCACAAAAAAGCATTAGCGCTGCCTGAAAAGGCCCTCGTCCGCGATGAACAGGAAAAGACGTATGTGTTTGTCAAGCAGGCCGAGGGCTATACGAAACAAAAAGTGCAAACAGGGCTTTCATCGGACGGATGGGTGGAAATTCTATCGGGCCTGACCGAAGCCGACGAGGTAGTGACAGAAGGAGCATACGAACTATTTTACCGGGACTTCAATAAAGTCTATAAGGTTGCCGACTGATGAGAAACCTACTACGATTTATAATAAAAAAACCTCTTATCATACTTTTTGCGGTAGCCGTTATAGTGTTCGGCGGTATCTACTCTGGCTTACATATGCCGGTCGACCTTTTGCCAAATCTTGAGGTACCGGTTGTCAACATTATTACTCACCTGCCGGCGGCGGCCTCAGAAGACATAGAGCTGCTTATATCAAGGCCGATTGAAGACCAGATGCGAACCATTCCACAGGTTATGCGGGTCGCTTCAACATCGCTGCAGGGACTATCGCAGGTAACAGTGGAATTTACCTGGGGTACCACCGTCAGGGATGCCCGCCAGGTTGTCCAGGCGAAATTAGCCAGATTGCGAAATATCCTGCCGGCTGGTGTGAACCCGCGCCTTGAGAATATCCGAACTACCCTGCAGCAGGTTGTCAAGTACGTTATTTATGGAGGAACAGACCCAGTAACCCTTCGCAACATAGTTCGCCACGATTTGGCCAGCCGACTTATGGATGTTGAAGGCGTCTCATCGGTTGATGTATTCGGCGGCGACCGGCGAGCGTTTAATGTCAGGGTTAGGCCGGAGACTCTGGCTCGTCTTAATATGACGGTTAGTAACATCGTTGCCGCTCTCAAGAAAAATAACCTTACAACAGTAGCAGGGTATCTTGACCGTTCGTCAAGGGAATATCTGATTCGTGGCGATGGACGATTGAAAACCCTTGACGACATTCGTTCTTTACCGGTTATTGCAGACGGTGAGAAATCGGTACTGCTCGGTTCCATTGCTGAAGTGTCCGAAGGACGAGCACCCAAACACTATGTGGTTCGTGGGGATGGTATCGGCGCCGTTGCTTTTGTCGTCCGCAAGCAGCCGGGAGCAAGCACGATTGGTGTTGTTCGGGATGTCGAAGCGAAGATGGCGGATTTGCGCAATCTGTTCCCACAAGGAACAGAACTTAAGAAATATTACGACCAATCGGAAATCATCGCTGAAGCTCGTAATGCAATTTTCCACAATATGCTCGCCGGTGCGTTTTTAGCCATATTGGTTCTTTACTTCTTCTTAGGCTCTTTGAGGCCGACCCTGATAGTAGCTGTAACGATACCGATAAGCATTCTGGCTGCATTGGCCATCATGGGGCTGTTCGGCCTTAGTCTTAACATAATTACAATGACGGCATTGACTCTTGCAGTCGGAATGATTGTAGACGATGCCATTGTCGTAGCCGAAAATATTTACCGAAACCGTCTAAGAGGTATAAATGAAATCGAGGCAAGCATTCAGGGCACGACCGAAATTGCCGCCCCTGACGCTTCAGGTACTTTTACTACAGTTGCCGCCTTTGTACCGCTGATTCTCGTAACCGGCCTTGCCGCACTTTTTCTAAAGCCCTTCGGGGTGACAATCAGCGCAGCTCTTCTCGTATCGCTGGTGCTGTCGCTTACACTGGTGCCGGTGCTTTTGAGCCGAACTGTCTCAGTAATGCCACGCACCGATTTTGCAGGAGCACGTTTGCTTGGTTTGTTAAACAGGTTGACTCAAGCTGCTTTGAAGTTCTCTTTTAAGCACAAACGGCGGATATTATTTCTGGCTCTTCTTTTTCTATGCATTGCCGGACTGGCTGCTTTTCTCGGTAAAGTGAATCTTCTGCCACCAATAGATGAAGGTGCCATCCTGATAGAATATGTAATGCCGCCGGGAACCGCACTTTCCGAGAGCAATCGAATAGGGGAGGCATTAGACCGCATTGCGATGGCACAGCCGGATGTGTCATGTGTCTATCGCCGTACCGGGTCGCCGGAAACCGGCTATCAGATTGAAGGTGTTAATAAGGGTGAGATTGTTATCAAGCTAAAGCCCAAAACAGGGCGCAAACAATCACTGACTGAAATTATGGCCGCCCTTAAACAAGCTTACACGAAGTTCAATGGCGTTGTGTTCTTATATCATCAGCCGACACAGGAAAAAATCGACGAGAGCTTCTCAGGTCTGCCTGCCCTGTTTGGCGTTACCATTTATGGAACGAATATGGATAAGCTCATATCACTGGGTAATAAAGTGGAAGATATTCTGGCAAGGGACCCGGCAGTGACTAATATCGTGAACAATACTAAGGTCAGGTCTCCCGAAATAGATGTTCGGCTTAATTATCCATGGCTGGCATTATACGGCGTCAAGGCCGAAGACGTTCTCGCCACACTCCAGGCCGCGCGATTTGGAGTCGAGGCAACACAAATTATCAGGCAAAAAGAAAATGTCGCAGTTATGGTGAAAATGGATGTTGGCAAAATGCTCAATCTTACACGGCTTAAGCAGTTGCCAATTACCGCCGGCAACGGTGAAATTATCCCTCTGGAGCGCATTGCCGACGTCCGGATTTCTCATGTTCCGGCATCAATTACCCGATTGAACGGCCAGCGAGAGATTACCCTTCTGGCTGGAGTAAATGGCAGCATCTCATCTGCAGTCTCGCGTCTTCGCAAGCAATTTAGCTCCATTGGATTGCCGAAAGGTTACAGCATCGATTTTACAGGGCAGTATAAAACACTTATCGAAACGGCGACCGAAATGCTTTTTGTGTTTTTGGCGGCAGTAGTTTTGATTTATCTGATTATGGTAATGCAATTTCATTCCTGGCTTCAGCCGCTTATTATTCTGTTTACCATACCTTTGTCTTTGGTTGGAGCGATTATCGCCTTATTTGTAACCGGCCAGGGTATCGATGTCTCTGTAGCAATGGGGGCGGTTGCCCTTGTAGGCATATCCGTCAATAACGCCATCGTGTTGCTTGATTACTCCAACAAAAATATATCTTCCGGCAAAACTGTGGAGGAATCACTACTTTCCGCTGCATCTGTCCGGCTGCGTCCGGTCTTGATGACTGCCCTCACCACCATTTTTGCTCTTGTTCCAACTGCCATTGGTACAACCGTTGGCTCAAATATATTTCAGCCGTTCGCCGTCACTGTAATTGGCGGACTAATATCAGGAACATTTGGCACACTGGTTATCATACCTACATTAGTGGCTGTTGTCTCTCACCGTTCGTTTCCAAGCCACGCAGTAGATGGTTATGGTATGCAGTAATCATTTGGTGATTTTTAATTCTCTTGGTCAATATCCCAAGGAGTGGACACGAGCACATTAGCCCGATGCTATAATATGATAAAATCAATTGCGTGTTGTTAAGCAGAGAAAATTTCGTCCGCCAGTTCTTCTCCTACTTGGGCGACATAATATTGCTTGACGACTTTTTGGCCTTCTGATTGGAACTTGTCCATCGAAGAAAAAATACCTGTCTTCATAAGAAACAAGATTGTGATACAGGCGGCTGCATTTGCTATTGAGTTCTTATACTTACTGCATTTTTCAAATAGCTTGGGTTCAGGGAGTATCGTTTTCAGCTTCTGGGCCTTGGAAGAGTTACGCAGACTGTGCTTGAGCACCCCAATAGCCTGTGCATTTGAACGCATCAATAAATCAAGATTGTGAGGTTGAGACTTAATAATTGAAAGTGCAAGATTAACTTTGCCTACCGAGGAAAGTCTTCGCTGACATCTTGGGCAATTGGCAACATGATTTTGCACCCAGTCTGCATTGAGATTAATACGACTGCTTATAGCCTTATACAGCCAGTACCTGATGTTTTTGCACTTTTTGTTTGTTTTCTTAGCTTCCATTTTTTTGTTCTTTTCTGTTCATCCATACAGCCAACAATTGTATCGCTTTGCACCTATAAACCCTGGCGGTGGCTTTGGTTATTCCTAATATCTTTCCCACCTGAGCGTAAGACAGTTCCGCCAGATCATGTAAAGTTAAAACACTTCTTAGATGTCCAGGCAGTTTGGCAATACCGCATCTTAAATTTTCCTGCAGGTACCTGGAATTAAGCTCATTTGCTGGAGACTTTATATTGTTTGCAACATTAACTTCAGATAGACTCTTTCTCTCAATTGCCCTGCGTCTCAACATTGAAATCGCCACATTACTTGCTGAGCGAAAAATATACGCTTTAACATGTTCCGGCTTTTGCCCCCCTTCATAATGAGCCAGCTTCAAAAACGTATCTTGGTATGCGTCACAAACGTCTTGTTCATTTCCGAGTATCCGCCACAGCATCGTGACCAACTCCTGGCCATGGCTTTGCATTGTAGACAATACCCATTGCTGAGTTCCGCTTAGGGAATCAGAGATGGCAAAATCCCAAATCAGCCCACAAGTGTTTGCCTTACCAATCATAGATACCCGCTTATTTGTTCTACATTAATAAGACGCAGCGATTAACTATATGTTAATAAAAATTTTAGAATAAATCCAGAAAACTATGGTGTTTTCAGGTAACGTTTTGGGGTATTTATGCGTCTTATTTACAAATAACCGTCAGAAATTATGAATTTATTGCCCATGAGCCGCGAAATTATGAATTTTAGTATTTTAAATGGTAATTCTAAAGGCCGAGAAAAAGGTGCTCAGAATGTAGTGTCATTGGTAGATGATTTGCTAAAAAAGGCCGTAGATTCCGGTGCAAGCGACATTCATTTCGAGCCAACAGGCTCTGAATTAGTTGTGAAGTTTCGTCTTGATGGTGTTTTAGGTGCCGTTGAAAAACTACCCAAGCATCTCTCTGATAATGTAATTGCAAGATTGAAGGTGTTAGGAGGACTTCTGACCTACCGTAATGATATACCCCAGGAAGGCCGGATAGAAATTAAAGCGGCTAAAGATGGTATTCTGGATCAGCGTCTTGCAGTTTTTCCAACAATAAACGGTCAGAGAGCGGTTGTGCGCTTATTTTACCAAAACAAAGACCTAACAGAACTGGGACAACTGGGTTTTTCAAAAAATATATACAAATCTCTGAAGAAAATAGCAGCTAAAAGCCAAGGAGTTTTGCTGCTGACAGGACCAGCAGGCAGTGGAA
>CAJVYK010000013.1 GCA_913009865.1 uncultured bacterium | reverse complement strand
GGTAAGAAAGGCAAAAGTAAAAAGTGGCGGAAACTGTAGCGATAATTCTGGCGGCGGGAATCAGCAGCAGAATGAATACCAAGCTGCCGAAAGTACTGCACGAAGTTTGTGGGCAGCCGATACTGGCATACGTGCTCGATGCCTGCCGGGCGGTCGGGGTCGCAAAAATATACGTTGTGGTTGGCTATGGCGCCGAGCAGGTCAAAGAGCAATTCGGCGCAGCTGATGATATTGTCTGGGTCCGCCAGGAGCAGCAAAAAGGAACAGCCCATGCAGTTCTGTGCTGCGGCGAACATCTCGGAGATTTTGAGGGCGAAACCTTCGTACTCTGCGGCGATGGGCCGTTGATTCGAGCGGAAACGTTAAAGATGCTTATGGAAAAACACAGGACCGAGCGACCAGCGGCGACGTTGGCGACAGCGGTTCTGGACGAGCCGGCTGGTTACGGAAGGATATGCAGAAATGCAGACGGCAGTATTCAGGGCATCGTGGAGCACAGCGACTGTACGAGTGAACAATTGGCGATTTGCGAGGTTAATCCGAGCTATTATCTGTTCAATAACAGGATTCTTTTCGAGGCGTTGAAAAAGGTTAAGCCCGACAATGCCAAAAAAGAGTATTACCTGACGGATGTGCTGCCTGTCATCATTGCGGACGGTCTCAAAGTGGCATCTGTTACAGCGGTACGGCCTGAGGAGGCCGTGAGTATCAACAGCAGGGAGCAGCTTAGCGAAACGAGTAAAATTATGCAGCGCAGGATTCAGCGGGCCCATCAAAGAGAAGGCGTGACAATAATTGACCCTGATAATACCTGGATTGACGCAAGAGCGCAAATCGGACGGGATACACAAATTGAACCATTTACATATATTCACGGCGAGGTTAAAATCGGGCAACGCTGTCGAATTGGGCCGCTTGTTTATTTGAACAGCGGCACGGTTCTAAAAAGCGGCTCGTCTGTTAAGCCGGGGACGGCGATTTCTACGGAAAGTAAAAAGTAAAAAGGGAAAAGGGCAGGATTAGCCACAAAAAAGCTCAAAATTCTCAAAAGTTTTTGTTTGTTTTTATGTCTTTTTTTGTGTTTTCTGTGCCTTTTTGCGGCAATAATAAAAAGGAAGAAAGATGTTTTTGAACGACAATCTGAAGATATTTTCCGGCAGCAGTAATGTAGCATTAGCCGGTGCGGTTTGTAAGTACTTGGGACTGCCGCTCGGCGGAGCGAAGATTGACAAGTTTCCGGATGGCGAAAAAGTTATCAAGCTGGAAGATGACGTTCGCGGCAGGGATTGCTTTGTTGTGCAGTCAACCTGCAATCCGGTTGATGAGCATTTGGTAGAGCTTTTAATCTATCTGGACTGTCTGAGAAGGGCCAGCGCTAAACGCATCACCGCGGTTATTCCCTATTTCGGCTATGCCCGGCAGGATAGAAAAGACGAAGGGCGGGTGCCTATCACCGCAAAACTGGTGGCTAATATTATTACTACCGCCGGAGCCGACAGGGTGTTGGCGATAGATTTGCATGCACACCAGTTGCAGGGCTTTTTCGATATACCGCTTGACCATTTGATGGGTGAGCTGGTATTGGGCAACTACTTCCGGGATAAAAAAATCGATAAGTTAACAGTGGTTTCGCCGGATGTGGGTAATATGAAAATCGCATCCAGATACGCTTCTCATTTAGGCGGAGAATTAGCGATTGTGCACAAGAGGCGCGTGAGCGGTGAGCGGGTGGAAGCCAGGGAGGTTATCGGCGAAGTGGCAGGCAGAAATATTGTGATGTGTGACGATATTATTGCCACCGCCGGGACGGTGTGCAGTGCGGCCAAGCTGATTAAGCAGCGTGGAGCGGAAAAAATATATGTCGGGGCTACGCACGGCGTTCTCGCAGGCCGGGCGTTAGAGCGATTAGGGCAGGCGCCGATTGATGAGGTAGTCACCACCGATACTGTGCCGTTGAGCGAGAAGGCCAAAGAGCTTGGCTGTATCAAGGTTTTAACCGTCTCAGCTATGTTAGGCGAGGCCATAAAGAGAATTCACAGAGACGAATCGGTTAGCAGCCTGTTTAATTGACTATGCACTATTTTAAGAAAGGTGATATATGCCAAATACCCTGTTACTGAAAGCAGAGATTCGAGAAGACGTCGGTTCAAAGTCTGCGGCGAAGGTGCGCAAGCAGGGCCGAGTGCCCGCTGTTGTTTACGGACATAAAAAAAAGCCGGTGGCTGTTTCGTTGGATGCGCATAATCTTGTCGAAGGATTGCATCACGGCGGTCGTGTGGTCGATGTGCAGATTGGTAAAAAAAAGGAAACAATGATTTTTAAAGACCTGCAATATGATTATTTAGGCAAAGATATCATTCATGTGGACCTGATGAGAGTTGATGCAACCGAGATGATTAAGGTGGCGGTTCCAATCGAACTGAAAGGTACGGCTAAGGGTACGCATGAGGGCGGCATTATTGAGGAGCATACAAACCGTCTGGAAATCGAGTGCAAAGTAACTGATATTCCGGAGGCCATCGTTGTCTCGGTCAAAGAGATAGGAGTTGGCGATACCCTGCATGCCGGCGATATAAAGCTCGGAGAGGGTGTTAAGCTGGTAAGCTCGCCGTCAACGCTGCTGCTGACCTGTAGTTTGGTTGCCGCCGCCAAGAGCACCGAAGAGCTTGAAGAAGAAGCGTCAGCTGCTCCTGAGATTATTGGCGAGACTAAAGAGACCGAGGAAGAATCTTCAAAACAAGAGGCGTGAGGCCTCGTGCGGAAAGCACAATACAATATGCGAAATACGAAATAGGTGCCATGGCCGAAATTAAAATGATTGTCGGCCTGGGCAATCCGGGCGATGAGTATGTTGGTACGCGGCATAATGTCGGTTTTAGAGTGATAGATTCGCTGGCTGAGGCGTTGAAGATAAGGGTCGGAAAGAAAAAATTCGGCGCTTGTTTAGGTCAGGGCAGGTTTGCAGATAAAGAGCTGATACTGTTAAAGCCGTGGCAGTTTATGAATCGCAGCGGACAGGCCGTCGCTGCTGCAATGGGTTTTTACCGGCTTGGTGTCAGCGATGGTTCGACTTCGCTCACCACAAATTTGCTTGTGATAACCGACGATATGGCGTTGTCGCCGGGCAGAATTCGGATTAGACGGGCCGGCTCGGCTGGCGGCCACAAAGGTCTGGCTGATGTGATAGAGACGCTCGGTACCGAGAATATAGGCCGTTTACGAATCGGTATCGGGCGGAACGATAGAATAGAGGCCGTAGATTATGTTCTCGGCAGGCCGACGAAGCAGGAGAAACCGCTGCTGGATGAGGCGATTGAAAGGTCGCAAAAAGCCGTCCTTTGCTGGGTCGAATGCGGCATAGAGACGGCTATGAATGAGTTTAATAAAGTGATAAGTGATTGCTGATTATTTGTCGTATCTTTATCGATAATCATTTATCAATAATCATTTAACAGGAGGTAATTGGCTTGAAAACTGTTGTTAATCCACAGGACTCCTTACGGAGGAAATTATATGAGGCTATGTTCCTTATCGATTCGGCAGAGGCGGCATCGGATTGGGACGGCATTAATGCGACTATCAGAACCATATTAGAAAAGGCGGAAGCCGAGATTGTCTCGACAAGGAAATGGAGTGAGTGCAAACTTGCTTATGAGATTGACCACAAGACCAGAGGGACGTATATCCTTGTGTATTTCAGGGCCGACGGCGGCAAGATTGCCCAGATTGAAAGAGACGTTCAGCTCTGTGAGCGGATTATGCGGGTTTTGATTCTGAATGCTGAGGCAATGGGGCAGGAAGGCATTGAACAGGAAGAGAATGAGGTGGGTGAAAAAGATACTCCTGTGGTACAGCCGGAAAATCACTCGCAAAAAATCGCTCAGGAAGCCGCCCAGAAAGCCGAAGCAAAACAAACGGTCGAAACAGAGCAGACAGTCGAAGCGGAACAAGCGGTCTCTGAGAAACAGCCCCAGGAAGCTGAAGAGTCGGAACAGGAATAGTTTTTGTCCCTGTCAACAGTGTAGCGGGGATAGGAATCAGGACTCGCGACTAAAGGAAGGGAAGTTGGGTATGGCTAATTTTAATAAAGTTTTACTGGTAGGCAATCTGACACGGGACCCGCAGTTGTCGTATCTGCCCAGCCAGACGGCTGTGGTCGATTTCGGGCTGGCGATAAACCGTAAATGGAAAAGCAGGGAAGGTGAAGACAGGAACGAGACTTGTTTTATAGATTGCCGGGCGTTCGGCAGGACCGCTGAAAATATAAACAAATACCTGCATAAGGGAAACCCACTATTAGTGGAAGGCAGACTGACTTTCAATACATGGACGGGTCAGGACGGCAGTAAGCACAGCAAGCACAGAGTTACGGTGGAAAACTTTCAGTTTCTTGGCGGTGCGCCTGGAGCGGGTGAGCAGCCGGCCGGACAGGCCAGGCAGGGCCAAAATGGTCCCGGTGAGCAGGAGCGGCAAGTGGAGCAGCAGAGCGGTGCAGATGATATACCGTTTTAGGAAGTTTGGAGTGCCTAAAGTGTGAATGCACAGCATCCCTTCGGGAGTGCCTAAAGTTGTGGAATATTTTTTAACTTTAGCTCACTTTAGCTCACTTTAGACACTTTAGACACTTTTAATTTACGAAATATGAGGTAAAAAATGGAAACAAGGAGAAGTAATAATAATAGAAGAAAATCAAGTACTTTTAGAGGAGGCGTTCGTGAGCAGACACAGTGCCGTTTTTGCAGAAGAGGCGAAAAGTATGTTGACTACAAAGACATCGATACTTTAGCAAGGCTTCTGACGAATCGCGGCAAGATATACTCACGCAAGCGCAGCGGTAATTGTGCCGGCTGTCAGAGAAAGGTCAAAAGAGCGATTAAACGTGCCAGGTATATGGCACTGCTTCCGTTTAGTACGTAACAGTGAGCTAAAGTAAGCGGAAATCAAACATTTGCATTTTGATTTTTTATTTTTCTTTGCTTTAGACATTTTCAGAAAGGATAAGGGATGAGGATTTTGCTTGTCACCGATGTTGAGAGGCTCGGCTGGCTCGGAGATGTTGTTGAGGTCGGCCCGGGATATGCGAGAAACTATCTGCTGCCGCAGGGACTGGGGATTGTTCCGACTGAGGCGAATTTGAAGGCTCTGGCAGAAGAAAAAGCCATACGTGCAGAGGCAAGGAAGACCGCCAGTGCCCGGCTCGAAGAGTTGGCCAAGGCGGCCGAAGGAGCAGAGGCTGTTATCGCAGCCAAGGCCAACGAGGCCGGCCTGCTGTTCGGTTCGGTTGGCAGTGGCCAGATAGCGGATAATCTGCGACAGCAGGGATTTGAAATTGCCGAGAGTCAGGTGCAGTTGCCCGAACCAATAAAACAAGTGGGAAGCCATAATGTAACGCTTAAATTTACCGAGGCCAGCCCATCCGAGGGGAGGGACGAGGATTTAACGGCCACTATCACGGTGGTCGTTGTAGCTGAGCAGAATGGGGTAGATGAAGCAACTGGACAAAAAGAATAAAGACAGACTGATGAGTACTGGCGTAAATACTAAGACCGCCGGCGCCGAGGCGTTGGCTGCGCGCAGAATGCCTGAATCGTTAGCGGCTGAGGCGGCGGTGTTAGGCTCGATGATAATCGACCCTGAATGTATCGGCGATGTCCTCGAGCAGCTCAGAAGCGCCGATGCCTTTTATCGAACCGAGCATCGCTACGTATTTGATGCTTTGGTTACGCTTTATGAGAAAAATAAAGCTACCGGTTTAGATGCGGTGCTGCTGCGCGATGAGCTTGAGAAGCGAAAGCAGCTTGAAGCGGTCGGAGGAGTGAAATATCTTGCGAAGGTTATGGAATCGGTACCTTCCTCGGCCAACGTGGCCTATTACGCCGGGATTGTCAAGGATAAGATGCTGCTGCGCCAGATTGTTCAGGCCGCTACTGATATTCTCAACGATGCGTATGATGAGGCGGGTGAGCCGGGCGAAAAACTCGATGATGCGGAGCGCAGGATTTTTGCCATTACGAATAAAAAGGTAAGCGGCGGCGCTGCTGCGCTAAAGGATTTGGTCTCTGCCGCCTATGAGCTTATAGAGAAACGTAAGGGCAGCCATGTTACGGGCCTGCCGACAGGTTACTATGAGCTTGACGATTTGACCTGCGGCTTACAGAACGGTGAGATGATAATCGTTGCCGGAAGGCCCAGTATGGGAAAGACCAGTTTAGCATTAAATATTGCCGAGTATATCGGTGTGCGGGAAAACGCTCCGGTGGCGATATTTTCGCTGGAAATGGGCAGGCAGCAATTGGCTGAAAGAATTTTGTGCAGCAATAGTGAAGTTGAGTCCCAGTTAGTAAGAAAGGGAATGCTCGATACCGAGCATTATCAGAAGCTGGTTGCCGGCTGCGGAGCATTGGCAGCGGCTCCGATTTATATCGACGACACAGCGTCTCTGACGCCGTTGGAGCTTCGTGCCAAGGCCAGACGGCTGACAAGCCAATATGATATACGATTGTGTATAGTAGATTATTTGCAATTGATGAGTTTGGGCAATCGCCGGATTGAATCTCGTCAGCAGGAAATAACGTCAATTTCAAGGTATATCAAGGCCTTAGCGAGGGAGCTGAATATCCCTATTGTTGTTCTGAGCCAGTTGAATCGGTCGCCGGAGGGCAGGGAAGGACATCGGCCGAGAATGAGCGATTTGCGAGAGTCCGGCAGTATCGAGCAGGACGCTGATGTGGTGATGCTTCTGCACCGTGAAGATTACTACCATCGCGGCGAAGATGATTACCAGGATAATAACGCTGCGGAAGTGATAATAGCCAAGCAGCGCAACGGTCCGACAGGCAGTGTTAAACTGGTATTCAGGGAGAAATTTACGCGGTTTGAAAACGCCTCTCATGTGACGGAGGCGGCGCCATTTTAGGAAAAAAAATCAAAGTTCAAAAATCAAAAATTAAAATTGTGGAGTCCCTTAGGGACGACTTCCTTAATTTTGCATTTTGCATTTTAATTTTTGCAATTTTAAGTTTGGGGCAGGTTTGCGTTTTTGCAGACTCTGCGGTGGATGCCAAAGTTATAGGCGGCATTGAGACAGCGGGTAATCGCAGCATCAGCAGTACCCGGATTTTATCCAAAGTCCAGAGCAGAGCAGGACAGTTGTTTGACCCGACTACGGCCGCTGAGGACGCCAAACGCATAGCCCAGTTGAGCGGTGTCGAATATAGTTATTATAATACCGCCGTCGTCGAAAACAAAATCCAGCTTGTCTTTGTCGTTGTCGAAAAAAATATCGTCAGGTCGATAGTTTTTATCGGTAACCGTAAGTATAAAACCAAAACTCTCCGGAAAAAGCTGGGCATTAAAACAGCCGACTACCTTGACCCGATTTCCGCTGAGTCGGCTACAAAAGCGCTGATTGAATTTTATCTCAAGAAGGGATTTGCTTTTGTTCAGGTGAGTCTGGACAGCGAGCAGTTACGCAAGGGCAAATTGATTTATACAATTGACGAAGGGCCGAGGGTCAAAATTAAGTCGGTGAAGTTCTCCGGCAACAGCGCTATAAAGACCAGGGTACTTAAAAGGGCTGTAAAGACTAAGAAAAAGAAGTTTTTTCTCTTCTCAAGGTACTACGTTGAGCAGGACGTTACCAAAGATGTGGTAGGGCTGCAAAATCTCTATCAGAAAAGGGGCTTTCTCAATGCCGGCATAGCGGTAAAACGCCAATTCAGTCCGGATAAGCGGCAGGTCGGCCTTACATTCACAATTGATGAGGGGCGTTTGTTTACCGTTGAGAAAATCGTTTTTTCAGGCAATGAGCACTTCGATGAAAAAACGCTTGGGCGAGAGTTGAAATTAGAAGCCGGGCAGGTCTATAGCGAGCAAAAGGCCGGCTCGGATGTCAGGCGGCTGCTTAAGCTTTACCGTGAAAACGGCTTTATCGAAGCCAGAGTCGAACGGAACGTCAAGTTTGTTTCAGAAACCAGTGTTAACGTTGAATTTGAAGTGGCTGAGGGGCAGCGTTTTCGAATCGGCCGGATTAACATAACCGGCAACAAACAAACTCAGGATAAAGTCATTCGGCGGGTATTGGATGAATATGATTTCCAGCCGGGTCGATGGTACAACGCCGATATTGCCCGTGGAGACGCCGCCGGCAGTGGTTACCTGGAGAAATTGATACGCAGAACTACCTATGCCGAGTCGGCAAGAATTACTCCCAGCGGACAGATGCCTAACCAGAAGGATGCACAGGTGAGTATTACCGAGGGCCAGACCGGTTCGGTGATGCTTGGTGCCGGCGTGGCCAGCGATAGCGGCGTCATAGGCCAGTTTGTTTATGAGCAGAGGAATTTTGATATCAGTGATTATCCGAAGAGCTTCAGGGAGTTTATAACCGGCCGGGCGTTCAGGGGCGCAGGACAGAGTTTGAGAATATCGCTGCAGCCGGGAACGGTAGTCAGTCAATACTCGGTCAGCTTCACCGAGCCGTACCTGAAGAACAAACCGGTATCTCTCAATGTAGCCGTCTCAAGCTACGAGAGGTGGCGGGAAAGCTACAATGAAAACCGGGCAAAAGGATACGTCGGGTTTGAGAAGCGTTATAAAAACCGTTGGCGCAAGAGTATCGGCTTCAGGGCCGAAAATGTCGATGTCGGTGACATAGAATTCGATGCCCCCAAAGAAATCAGGGATGTTAAAGGCGGTAATGCTCTTGTGGGAGTCAGGCTCGGCACCGGAAGAGACATTACAGATGACAAATTTAATCCTGGCGCCGGCTATAGTTTTAACGCCAGCTATGAACAGGTCGGCGGTGATTATACCTTTGGGGTATTGAGGGGAACTTACAGATGGTACAAAACGCTTTATGAGGATTTGGCTGAGCGAAAAACTATTTTAAGCACGAAACTGCATGCAGCCACTGTGATAGGTGATGCGCCGCCTTTTGAGAAGTTTTATGCCGGCGGCCAGGGCAGTATCAGGGGCTTTGATTATTGGGGCGTAAGTACCAGGGGACTGCAGACAAATGTTACCAACCCGGAGCGCAAAGACCCGATAGGCAGCGATTGGATATTTTTGGCCAATACTGAGTTGACTGTGCCTTTGGTGAGCGAAAGCTTTGCGATATTGTTTTTCGTTGACAGCGGGGCGATTGATTCGGGCAATTACCGTGTTGCGGTGGGAACAGGAATACAAATACTCTTGCCTCAGTGGTTCGGACCTGTGCCAATGAGATTTGAGTTGGCTGCACCGGTTATGAAAGAGGAGGGCGACGAAACGCAGGTGTTCAGCTTCTCTGTGGGACGACTGTTTTAAATGATAAATGATTACTGATTATTTCACTATGAACAATGAACTACGAACTATGAACTATAAATAGGGAAAGGGTTGCTTATTATGAAGATTAAAACAATCATTTTGAGTTGTTTGTTGAGTGCGATTATTCTGGCTTTTGCGTACGACTACAGCCGGGCTGAGTCGAAAGTTGATAAGCCGGCGCCGAAGATTGGCGTTGTCAGTGTTCAGAAAATCCTGCAGCATTGTAAGAGAAGTGCGAAGTACAGAGAAGAAGCTATCGCTGAACAGAACAAAGTTATTGCCGAATCGGATAAGCTTAAGGCGGAGATAGAAGCTGACAAGGCGGGGCTGAAAACATTGAAGGTAGGCACCAGTGATTACATGGCACGGGTGAAAGAGATATTCGAAAAGCAGGCCAGTCTGCAGGCCGCCCAGGAGTTCCGTAAGCAGCAGATATCGTTAAAAGACCAACAATGGATAGAGGGGCTTTATAAAGCGATTCTGCAGCAAACCAGCGAGGTGGCGAAGCAGAAGGGCCTGGAAATGGTATTTGAAAAATCCGAACCCGAGTTTCCTGCTCAAAGCGCTAACGAGCTTATGCGGGCTATTGATACTAATAAGTTGTTATATAGCGGCGGCTGTCTGGATATTACCGATGAGGTAATGGCTCGGGTGGATGAAGAAAAATAAAGTGCAAAAATTAAAATGTAAAGTGAACTAAAGTGAATCAGGAAATCAAATATTAAAAATTAAATATCAAAATTGTGGAGTCCCTTAGGGACGACTTCCTTAATTTTGATTTTTGCATTTTTATTTTTTATTTTTCTTTGCTTTAGGCACTTCTCAAGGATATTTGATTTGCTATGAGATTGACGGTAGCACAATTAGCTGAGCGTATCGGTGCTGAGTTAATCGGCGACGGCTCCGTGGATATTAGTGCTGTGGGGCCGGTAGAAGTGGCTGATGAGAGCACAATTACTTTTATTGCAGATGACAGACACATACCGGGACTTGAAAAATCACGTGCGGGGGCGGTTATCGTTGCCGGGCGTATCGAGGATTTGGCCAAGCCGCAGTTGGTTGTTGAAAATGTTAATGCGGCCCTGATAGAAGTATTGAATATTTTTGCGCCCGAATTGAAGTCTGTTACTGAAGGAATTGACCCAACGGCGAAAGTCGGGCGGGATGTAAAAATCGCCAGGGCCGTCTCTATCGGGCCGGGCGTAGTAATTGACGACAGGGTTGAAATCGGTGAAAATACCATAATTGCCGGCGGATGCAAAATAGGCGAGAATTCGAAGCTCGGTAAAAATTGTCGTCTTGACGGCAACGTTGTTGTTTATCACAACTGCCGTTTAGGCGATAGCGTTATCGTTCAGGCCAACACCACTATCGGTTCAACCGGTTTTGGTTATTCCTTTATTGAGGGCAGCCATAGACTCATCCCGCACAACGGCGGTGTTGTGATTGAAGACTTTGTCGAGATAGGAGCGAACTGCTGCGTTGACAGAGCCAAGTTCGGAGAGACCAGAATCGGAGCCGGGACAAAGATAGATAACCTCGTGCAAATCGCTCATAATGTAATAATCGGCAGGGGTTGTCTGATAGCAGGCCAGGCCGGTATTGCCGGCAGTTGTAAGGTCGGCGACGATGTTGTGTTGGCCGGGCAGGTTGGTTTGACGGACAATATAGAAGTAGGAGATGGTGTGAAGGTCGGCGCTCAGTCCGCTGTTTTCCACGATGTGGCAGCCGGGCAGCGACTATTTGGCACGCCGGCGACTGATAAAAGTGAGGCGTTGCGGGTAATTGGTTTGACGAGACGTTTGCCGAAGCTGGCTGAGCAGTTGCGCGAACTCGGTACGAGGGTAAAAGGACTTGAAGCTGCAAAAAACGATAAAAAGTGAAGGCAGAATTTCTGGTAAAGGTTTGTTTGGCGGCAAAGATGCGAATGTTGTTTTTCGCCCCGGGCCTGCCGATTCCGGAATAGTTTTTGTGCGGACAGATGTCCCTGAGCCGGTGCGAATTAGCGCTGTTGCCGCCAATATTGCCGAGCGAAGTCGGCGCACAACGCTGAAGAAGGGCTCTGTCAGTATAGAAACAGTCGAGCATTGTTTAGCTGCGGTCAACGCCCTGGAGATTGACAATCTGATTATAGAAATTGCCGGGCCTGAGTTGCCGGCTCCGGACTGCAGCAGCGCTGAGTATGTTAAGATTCTCAAACGCAGCGGACTTCTTGAGCAGCAGGCCAAGCGCAGGGAGTTTGTTATTCGTGAGCCGGTTAGTATTACCGCTGGCGATGCATCGATATATGCCCTGCCCTACGCCGATGATGAATTGAATATTACCTACGATCTGGACTACGCCGGTCATACCGGCATTGGCAGGCAGATTTTCAGCTGTCGGGTAACGCCGGATGGTTTTGAGAAGCATCTGGCATCTGCCCGGACTTTTTTGCTTGAAGTGGAGGCGAAACAATTTCAAGCTCGCGGGTTGGGAACCCACCTGCGTCCTCGCGATATTCTGGTTATCAATTCAGACGGCCCGATTAAGACCAGTTTCAGATTTCCTAACGAGTGTGCCAGGCATAAGATTGTTGATTTGATTGGCGATCTTGCGTTGGTCGGTCGAGCTGTTAAAGGAAGAGTAGTGGCCTACAGGAGCGGCCACTCGTTGAATCAGCAGCTTGTAAGGAAATTGTATGAGGCGGTCCAAAAGCAGGAACGTATGCAAAAGTTCGGTACTGACGCACTTTTGGATATTCGGCAGATTACCAGGATTTTGCCGCACAGGTACCCGTTTTTGTTAGTGGACAAGGTGGTCGAAGTCGAAGGTGATACGCGAATAAAAGGGATAAAAAATGTGAGTTTCAATGAGCATTTTTTCCAGGGCCATTTTCCGGGCACGCCTATTATGCCCGGCGTGCTTATCGTGGAAGCGATGGCACAGGTATCCGGCTTGTTATTCGCACAGAAACTGGAACACACCGGCAAGTTGGCTGTGCTTTTAGGTATGGATGGTGTAAAATTGCGTAAGCCCGTTGTCCCGGGCGATCAGCTTATCCTTATCGCTGAGACGGTCAAACTGAGGAAAAGGACAGCGCAGTGTCGGTGCAAAGCGATGGTTGGCGAGACGATAGTTGCCCAGGCCCAAATCAAATTTATGCTTGTGGACGATGAGAAATTATAAAAACGTGAAATGTGAAACGAGATACGGATTATGAGTCAGATACATCCCAGTGCAGTAGTTGCGAAGGATACTCAGTTGGCGGAGGGTGTGAGGATTGGTCCCAATTGTGTCGTTGAGAGCGGGGTCTCAATCGGCGCCGGTACGGAACTCTGCGCCAATGTGGTGATTGGCAGGGATGTCAGGATAGGTCGGAACAACCAGTTTTTTGCCAATTGTGTGATTGGGGGCCGGCCGCAGATACTGGGTTCGAATTCGCAAACCGAGATTGGTGGACTGTTAATCGGTGACAACAACACCATTCGTGAGCAGGTGACGATTCATCCGAGTATGTATCCTGGCGAACTGACGAAAGTGGGCAATGATAATTTGCTTATGATAGGCGCTCATGTCGGCCACGACTGTGTACTTGAAGACAGCATAGTTATGAGTAATTATGTCCAGCTAAGCGGTCATTGTAAAATTGAGACCGGCGTCTGGCTCAGCGGCCTGGCCGCTGTGCAGCAATTCTGTACCATTGGCAAGTGGTGTTATGCGGCCGGCATGGCCGGGATAAATCATGATGTTCCGCCGTTTCTTGTTGTCAGCGGCCATTATCCGCCAAGAGTCAGGGGTGTTAATAAGCGAGGTATGAAGCGAGCCGGCCTGAGCGAAGAGCAGCAGGACAGAATATTTGAAGCGTATAAAAAGCTCTATCGCCAGGATGACAGCTCTCTGCTGGAAAGGGCAAAGGCATTGGCTGCCGAGAACGGACTCGATGAGAATGTTCAGGCCATGCTCAGAGCGATAATGCAAAGCAGCGAACAGCGGTTTGGCAGATACCTCGAGAAATTCAGACATTAAAAGAGTATGTCTCTTGGAACGGAAAGCGGGGTATCGGTAACCAGATGCGAAACACGAAAATACGTACCGCAGTTGTGGGTGCAGGCAAAATGGGGGCGATTCACGCAAAGGTCTATGACCGGCTGCCGCAAAGCGATTTTACCGCCGTGGTCGATATAGACGCCCAAAAAGCAGAGCGCCTCGCTAACCAGTATGGCTGTTGCGCCTTTACTGATTGTGCGGATATATTAGGTAAAGTTGATGCGGTAACGATAGCGACTCCGACGGTAACGCATCGGCAGCTGGCGAAGCTCTTCATCGAAAACGGTATTGCGGTGATGATTGAAAAGCCCCTGGCGGCCGATGTTAAAGAAGGCAGAGAGATTGTAGCCCGTGCCAAAGAGAATAATACAGTCGTAGCGGTGGGTCATTCCGAGCGCTGCAATCCGGTTGTGCAGGCGATGAAGCGGCTTGATATCGAGCCGAAGTTTATCGAGGCCAACCGCATCAGCCCGTATCCGTTCCGCTCGACCGATATCGGCGTTGTACTGGATGTGATGATTCACGATATAGATATTATCCTGTCTTTGGCGGCCAGTTCGATAAGACGGGTAGATGCAGTCGGTGTCAGTGTCATTGGAGATAAAGAGGACATCTGTAACGCCAGGATTGTTTTTGCCAACGGCTGTATCGCCAATATCACCGCATCACGGCTGGCTCTTAAAACCGAAAGGAAGGTGCGGGTATTCAGCCGTCAGGCATACCTGAGTATGGATTATCTTAAAAAGAGCGGCATTGTTATCAAAACCGACCCGAATATTAACGTTGTTAACTGGATCAAAGAAAAGCAAATCGCAGGAGATTTCAACCTCTTAACGGTCAATTGGCCGGACCTGCTTCACATCGAGCAGCTTGTTATAGATGACAGGGAGCCTTTGCGTCTTGAGCAGGAGGCCTTTCTCAAAGCTGTTACGGACAGGACGCTGGCGCCTGAGGTCAGCGCCGAAGAGGGCCTGGCGGCAATGGAATGTGCTGAGATGATTCTGGCTTCTGTCCGGAAACACAAGTGGGACTGATAATTGAATTGCATAGGAATTTGTATTTTTTGATAGAAGAGACAGGATAACAGGATAAAGAAGATAAATTCAAAAAGAAATAATTCTGTCTGTTAATCCTGTAATCCTGTAATCCTGTAATCCTGTCTAAAAATTCCGCCGAAGGCGGTTAAGTTCTTAATTAAATTGTCAATCAGGAGGAATATTTTATGAATTGCAGATTTTGGTTTAGTGTATTGTTGACGGCGGTTGCTTTAGCAGCCGGTTGCGATAAAAAAGCTGGAGAGGGGAAAACCGAACAGATGGACAAGACAGGTATGAACTCGAAAAGAGTAAAGCTGGAAACGAGTATGGGTGATATCGTTATTGAGCTTAATGAAAAGGCAGCTCCGGTTACGGTGAAGAACTTTCTTCGGTATGCGGAGGAAGGTTTTTATGATGGCACTGTATTTCACAGGGTCATCCCGGGTTTTATGATACAGGGTGGCGGTTTTACAGCGGATATGAAAAAGAAACAAACGCATCCTCCGATAGTCAACGAGGCCGGTAACGGCTTAAAAAACGAGCGTGGCACTATAGCGATGGCCCGTACGAATAATCCTGACAGTGCAACGGCTCAGTTTTTTATCAATCACAAAGATAACGGCAATCTGAATTATATTGCGGGCCGCAGCGCCGGGTATGCGGTATTTGGCAGAGTTATTGAGGGTATGGCTGTTGTGGATGTTATTGCAGCGGTGAAGACAACAATTCGCCGTGGTATGCGTGACGTTCCCGTCGAGCCGGTAGTAATAAAATCCGCCAAGTTGCAATAGAAGAATCTATTAAAATTACTTTCGCGAAGCGTTTCCTTATCATTTAGCCCCCAGATTTATCCTGGGGGTTTTATTGCTCTTGTTCTGCAAAAAAAACATTTTTTACTTGCCAAAAGTATCCGAAGTTGTTATAAGCTTTTCTGAAGAGGTGAGATTCGAGTATATCTCTGTCGAAGTTTGTCTGTAGGCGCCGAATGGACACTCGAAACTCACTATTAAGTGCCGTTGTAGTTTTTGTTGTTGTGGCGGGGGGTATCGGGGGCGGTTTTCCTGTTTTTGCCGGCCCTGTTCATACTTACCCCGGCGACTTTAATTTGCCTATCCTCGACGAGCCGGGCAGCGGCGTTGAAATGACCGAGGCGGTTATAAAAGTACCCGACCATTTTACTATCTCCGATCTTGATGTCGGCATAAATTTAACACACACCAACGTATTTGATTTGCAGATTTTTCTTCAAAGCCCAGCCGGTACGAGAATATGTTTGAATATGTATGACTTCAAAAAGGAGTTCTTTGAGGGCCGGAACTATACAAACACCATATTTGACGATGAAGCACCGGTTTCCATCAGGCAATCCAAATCGCCTTTTACTGGCCGATTCAAACCTATTGAACCTTACGAGCTTTCTAAATTCGATAACGAGGATATTTATGGCCCCTGGCGGCTGCAAATTTACGATATGTTTGATTATGACACCGGCACTTTAGATAGTTTTGAGCTTATGATTACGGTTCCCGATCCCGCCACGGTAATGTTTTTAGTGTTTGGTGTTGGCTTAATATATTTACGCACCCCTCGCCGCAATCACCACTCACGCTGACCAATTCTCTATGTGGAGATCATCACCTGCAATTCCACGAATGCGACTAAGTTTATCATTGGTATTAGTTGCTGGGGTTTTTCTTTATCTCAGAGATGTTTAACTTCTCGATGAGCCGATTCAGTCGGCGGCGTTCAATGCCGAGAATTTTAGCGGCGGCGATTTTTCGGCCTCTGGTGAATTCGAGGGTCTGCAGTATAATCCTGCGTTTTACTTCGTCAAGGGTGGGCAGCTCATGCTTCGGATAGGCGGCCGAATCTGCAACTATAATTTCGAAAGGCATTGTAGCCGGCTGAATCTGTCGGCCTATGGTCAGCACGTATGCACGTTCGATAGCGTTGGCCAGCTCACGGATATTGCCGGGCCAGGAGTAATTCAAAAGAAGCTTTTTGACGGTGCCGCTTAGTACCTTGGGCTGTTCGCTGTAAAAGGCAGACTGGTTGGCCAGAAAGTATTCAGCCAAGGGCAGAATATCTTCCTTACGCTGGCGGAGCGGCGGAACTTCGAGATTAACTACGTTCAGCCGATAGTACAAGTCGGCACGGAACGAGCCCTCTTTGACCATTTCATACAAGCTGGAGTTAGTGGCACACAAGACCCGGACGTCAATGGGATAAGATTTTATTGAACCCAGCGGTGTAACCGAGCCCTGCTGAAGAACACGTAAGAATTTGGCCTGCAGTTCGAGCGGTATTTCGCTTATTTCGTCAAGAAAGATTGTGCCGCCGTCAGCAGCTCTGAAGAAACCCAGGGTCTTGTCAACAGCGCCGGTAAATGCACCTCTCGTATGGCCGAACAATTGACTTTCAAACAATTGGCCGGTCAGAGTGGTGCAATCAACGGGTACGAAAACCTTC
The DNA here is from genome assembly GCA_913009865.1 of uncultured bacterium. Taxonomy (GTDB): domain Bacteria; phylum Planctomycetota; class Phycisphaerae; order Sedimentisphaerales; family Anaerobacaceae; genus CAJVYK01. The sequence continues at coordinate 4,543 of CAJVYK010000013.1, read as the reverse complement.
TCGGCACGGTCGCTGGCATTGTGAATCTGGCGAGCGACCATTTCCTTACCCACCCCCGTTTCGCCGGTTATTATTATGGGGCACTTCCGTGCAGCGATGGCTTTGATCATCTCGAGAATGGAATTAAATGCAGGAGATTTACCGATAAAATCGGCATTATCGGTACGTCTGTTCGGCACACGGTCCCGCAGACGCCTGTTTCCCGGATTTTTATTAAAATCCGGTTGAACCCGCTGTATTGACTCATTATTAAAGCCTTGTCTCATCGGCCTCCGGCTTCACAAAACTTCCTGGGTGCAGGCAAAAAGCCACCCTCACAGTAAAAACAACTGCTTCACTTGGTGAGATATAGCCCCAGGAGTGTGATAACCAGGGACAATCTCTCCTACTTCTTCTAAAATTGAAGTTTAACGTGTTAAGATAGAAAAGTCAAGAAAAATTATCGGACGTCTTTAGATTTTCCCTATATTAAAGAAGTGGCGGTGTAACAGGTTGCGGCAAAACCAGGAAAGGCCCTTTTTGAGCCAAATATGAAGGTTTAGCGTATATGGAAATAATAGCTGGGAAAAACTATAAGCGCTTGATATTCATCGTGTTATGGACTTTAGCAAAAAAGTGCGACATCCGAATTTTGCGCTGCAATATCGCAGCCGAGCTAAATATCGAGAGTATAGCCGGTTCGGGATGCAGATTAAGAGCCTCTAACAAAATGAATCGTTGTACCGAAAGTGAGCGTTTTTTCGTCCGGCAAGGAAGGCGAAACAGGCAATGCCAAGGCATTGTCGATGCAGCCTGACGCCGTCCGGGCGGAAAATAAGCCGCTTGAATACAGAGTCATTTTGTTATAGGCTCTAAAGCAACAGGCCAACCGTTCGTGTCATTTCAATGGCCAATTATACGGGCAGGAATAGAGCCACTCATCAACAAACAGCCCCAAATCGATGAGGTCAACATCATCATCCTCGTCCAGGTCGCCCGCCAGTCCTGCGCCGCTTTCGAGCCAGTGCTCGGCGAATCTCGCAAAATCCTCGAACTCAACGAAGCACAACGGCCCGCCCGGCCAGAATCCGCCGAGCAGTTCATAGTCACCACCGCTTGCCCAATCCGCATCCGGCTGACCTACAGTGCCGGTCAGTGTGTATGACCCGCCGCTGCTTTGCCCACCACCGCCGTCAATCGTACTCCAATCGAGAATATAGTCTCCGCCACTTTGAGCCAAAGCTGGGAGAGCTATTAGCAGCGATACAGCTAACAACGTAATAACGCCTCTTTGAATAAACACTTTTAGACTAATCGGTTTCATCGTTAATCTCCCTTCAAACGCCGGGCACCGGCTTGGTACGCGGTGCTTATCTTTAATTTCACTTATCACGGTTACGGCTTGTAAGTTATAAACTGAAAATCTGCCTGTATTTTAGTACCGGAAAGGTTGTAAATGTAAACGATAAGTTTACCGCTTACACTACTGGTCGTTGCTATATACGCACCGCCAGAAGGGGTTACTACGGTTACATAATCATTGTAAAAATAACTTTCGCCGCTGATTGTGATTTCGTAGCGACTGTACGTTGGATTCCAGATGCAACTGGCATTTGGCGTGCCGGAAGCAACGGTTGCAGCGGCATTGATAAAAGCGTATGCAATAGGCACAGCGGAATTGCTCGTTCCGACTGTATAGGCCTTGGTGATTTGGCCGGTAGTATGCACATCGCCACTGAAATACCCGGCTTTGCTGCCGATGCCCGAGGCCCGGCCATAGACGCCATAGCTATTGTCACCAGTGACATTACCCTCAACGCCGTGACCGTTATTACCGGTGGAATAGCCATAGACACCCTTATTGGTAGAATGGCCGTAAACGCCTATGCCTGACGTACCCGGGGCGTAACCTTCAACACCGTAGGCAACTGTACCGTTTGCCTTGAAGTAACCGCCCGTGTTAAGCCCATCACCGCTATTAGAGGCATAGCCGAAGACGCCCCGGCCATATGTGCCTGCGGCTGTAAAGTAACCGCCGTAGTTGTAAACATCTCCAGTATTAGAGGCATAGCCGTAGATGCCCCGGCCAGTGCTGCCTGCCGCTGTAAAGTATCCGCCGTAGTTGGTTATATTGCCGCTATTAATTGCCCTGCCGTAAACGCCCCGGCCATAGCTACCTGCCGCTGTAAAGTATCCGCCATAGTTGGTTGTATCGCCGGTATTAGAGGCATAGCCGTAGGCACCCACCCCACCGTTGCCGGCGGCCCTGCCGTAGAGACCGAAGCCGGAGGTGCCCGCTGCATAACCATAGACGCCATAGCTGCTGGTGCCGAGGTATCCGTAGTTGCTTCCATTGCTGCCGTGCACCGCACTACCGCCGCCATTGGTGGTGGCTTCCAATGCATTATTATTGTTAGCGGGGTTGACAATCTCGAAGAAACCGGCCCTGCCCGTTCCGTGGGTGTGGCCCTGCACGCCGATGCCGTCATTGCTGCTGCCGAATATGCCGATACCGCCGGCGGTATCGTTAAATCCGAAGACCCCACTTTTACCGAAAGCATTGGAACTGCCGACAATGCCATCATGCTGGTCGGCGTGGCCGATTATGCCCTGAGCCGTGCCAGTGTTGCGAATCCAGAAGGCGACATTGCCGCTGGCAACAGAACCTGCGTAAGGCAGGGTCAAGCCGGCACTATTTTGTGCATAAATCGCATAAGGTGTCGGCGTAACCTCTTGCCGTGGACTCAGCGTGGTATATACGTTGGGGTCGTTCATATCGCCCGGCCGAACACCAATATCCAGCCAGACAGCATTGCCATCGAACACGCCGCCTCCGAAATCCAGTTCGACCGTGAAATAGCCGTCGATAACATCCACATCCGGCATGTTGACATCGCTGTCGAGTTGATTGCCTGCTGTGTTGGCATCATAGAGCTTGAACTGAAAGTCATATAACCCATCAGCCGCGCTGTTGGCGTCAAGCAGCCGTCCCTGGTAGGTAAAGGCCGTGCCCATTGGCGCCGCCTGACTGACCCCGGCCCAACACATTGTCAGCCCCAGAGCCACAACCAGAATTGTTAACATTTTTGTAGTTTTCATTTTTTTACCCTTTCAAGAATTGTCAATATTCATAGCGCACCTGCTGCGCAGGGATACCGCCGTAATGTTTACAGAAACGCAGACAAAAAGAATTGCACATTTTCTCCTCCTTTCGGTGCTTTGAAAGGTGATGCAATTATATGCTTTTAGTCCCCACTGTCAAGAAAATTTGAGGCAAATTTTGGGATGGCCGAAGTTCATATACCCCCTCCGGCAGCGGTAAAAACAACGGCTGGGTACATATTTTCACGGCGAGGCATCAGCCCTATCGAGCTGTCAAATCGAACGGCGAGATATAATCGCCGTGTTTGTCGCCGGCGGCTCTGAGCCGACTGCGAACCTCGGCAAAGCTGTCAAAGACAATCGCCGGCGTGTCGGAAACCTTTTCTCTATAGATATTCTCGACACGGTCGAGTTTGGCAAGGTTTTCCGGTATGCGAGTTGTGAACTGTCGGACATAGTCGGCCTGAGTGTAGCTGGTCTCGAGATGGTCCTTAAAAAGCTTCGCCAAATCTTCATATTTCGGGATTAAGCCGGTCGGCGTCTCGACAGCATCGACGTCGCCGTTTACGCGAAGCTCAGCCCATAAAATCCAGACCTTTTTATCGGCTATACCGTTTAGGTATTTGCCGTCTTCGCCCCTGAGGAAATAATTGACCGAGAAAATCAAAGGCGGGTTATCGATATCGGCAACAAAATCCAGGTTGTTCCGGATGTATCGGCCGAGTGGGATTGAGAGGAAATCGAGATTTGACATTAAGTTAAAGGTTCTGACGCCCTCTTTACCGAGCGTTGCGGCGGTTGTTTCCGATTCGAGCGAAGCCGCCTTTATAATAATGCCTTCCGTCCAGCTAAAGGCCTGTTCGATGGGCACCCATGTATCGCTGTCGCGTCCGCCGTAAATAACACCGCCGACCGGCACACCTTCCGGGTCATCGATTAACCGGTCGCGATTGCTAAGGTCATAAATGCTCAGGCAGTAGCGGGCGTTCTTGTGCGAGGCGGTAATCTCGTTACCTTTCGAGTCGGTCTTGCCGTTGTGCCAATCGCCGGAATGGTTGGTTCCTTTGCTTGGCAGTTCGCTGCCCATACCCAGCCAGTGGGGCTTCTTGTTATCGTCAATCAGGACGTTGGAGAAGATGACCTCGCGGGGATTAGTGAGAGCTTCGTAAATTATGGGGTCGTCTTTGGTGTTGACATCGCGAATGATGCCGAAAACACCTTTTTCGACGTTTACGCAGCGGACCTGGTTATTCTTTTTGCGTAAGTAGGCAATATCGTCACCGATGATAGTCTGTCCCGACAGCATTGAGGTGGATGTTTTTCCGCAGGCCGATGGGAATGCGCCGGCGAAATAAGTTATGCGACCTGCCGGGCCGTGAGCGCCCAAAACGAACATATGCTAGATCGGAAGAGCACACGTCTGAACTCCAGTCACATTCCTTTATCTCGTATGCCGTCTTCT
>CAJVYK010000012.1 GCA_913009865.1 uncultured bacterium | reverse complement strand
TTTCGACAACCCTGCCAACGCTCTCGTCCATCACCTCGGTCATTTCCTTGTACGCACCTCGCCTGTCCTTGCGGCCGTTCCTGTCGTGGAGCTTATCGTAAACTGCATTCGGGCCCCGACAGGGCGGGTCATTACGGCCCTGATAGGGGAAGTGCACCGCTCCGTGCGGCAGATACAGACAAAACGGCTCGTCCTTGTGTTCTTCAATGAATCGTACAGCGTGCTTGGTAATCAGGTCGGTAACGTAGCCGGTCTCGGTGATTTTACGGGTACCGTCCCACCAGTCCTCTTCGCCGGCCAAGTCAATATGTGAATGATAGTCAATGTTTCCACCGACATAGCCGCGGAACACATCGAAACCCTGCTTTGTCGGGTTGAACTTTGGCTGATAGCCCAGGTGCCACTTGCCAAACATAGCGGTAGTGTATCCGGCTGTTTTGAGAACCTCGGCGAAGGTAACTTCTTTCTGTGCCAGTCCTTTTTTCCGGGGCCCTTTGGATGCAAAGCCCTTGAGACTCGCAACGTCACATCGCTGCTGGTAGCGTCCCGTCAAAAGCGCCGCACGGGTCGGGCTGCACACCGGGCTGTTGGAATGGAAGTCCGTAAACCGCATCCCGCCTTTTGCCAGGGCATCAATGTTCGGCGTGGCAACAACCTTGTTGCCGTAACAGCTCAGGTCGCCGTAGCCAATATCGTCGGCCAAAATTAGGATGATATTGGGCTTATCCTCAGACGCCTCGCCCTGTACCGCTCTGGTGCAGGGCTCGCCCGCAAACAGTCCCCGCGGCACGGCCAGTGCCGCCGCACCCAGCCCTATACCCTTCAAAAAATCCCGTCGCGTGTAATCGAGTATGCTCATGTTACTTTCCCCTTGTTCTTTCTTATTGTTTTCATACCGGCTTCGTTTAGCTTGTATTTTTCTCGACCGGCGCCGTTATGTCAAGCAAATTCCCTCAAAACAATCGCCGAAAATGGTATCGTTCCGCTCACACCGGGCTAATGTGCCAGGTTGGTATCGGTTATTTTCAATTGAAGGATTTTTCGACTACTGCTGATAATTTTAGCCTGTTCACACATTCTAATCGGCCAAAGCCAGATTATTTTTTCGCTATCAGTAACAACAAGTGATTTCCGGCGTAATTGCAGCGGCACTTTCGCAGCAGTCAGGAATTTACCTATCCTTTTTTCCCCGGTCAGCCCCAAAGGCCAAAACCTGTCCCCCGCCCGGCGAAAACGCACTGCCAGCGGCAGCTTAACCTTATCCAAATCAAACCGCTCAACAGTTTTGAGTTTTGAGTTTTGAGTTTTGAGTTTCTCCATATCAATCTGCTCGGAATCAAAAATAGCTGCCTCTATAAGATAATTGCCAAATCTCGTCTTCCCCGGAACTTCCACTTTTAGACTTTCCACGATTTGCTCATCTGGATTTAAGGTTCTATCAGCCCGGGCAAAAATCAATTTTTCATATTCGCGCCAAACCACAAATCCATCCGGCAATTCGATTTTCTTACCACCGATATTTTGCTCCGCTAATTGCAGTATTCTCCTGAAGTGCTGCTGTGTCAAATTTCTTTCCCCGCTGCCTAAGCGAGCCAAACTTCGACGGAGAAGTTCAATCTTTACCGGTTCGGGCTGAGCTGAAAATATCTTTAACTCCAGCTTCACTTTTTCACCGGCACAATCAGCCAACCCCGGCCAAACTTTCCCGGCGCTGCTGCAAACCATACTATGGAACCTGCGGGCGGATTGAGCCAGCCCGGATAATTGCTCTACAATAGAGCCGCTGCACCGCTGCTGTAATGCCGGTATCAGCCGATGCCGAATATAGTTTCGCCTGTACCTGCAATCCTCATTTGTCCGGTCAATCCGCCATTTAAGGTTCCGCTCTTTTAAATACTCTATAACTTCATTCCGGCTGACACAAAGCAATGGCCTTACAAACTTAAATTTGCCTGCAAAAATTTTTGCCGGCCAGATACCCCCAAGGCCGCGAAAGCCCGTCCCGCGAGCCAATCGCTGCAGAATGGTTTCGGCATTGTCGTTTTTCTGATGGGCTGTCGCTATACAGTTGCAATTGTTGGCCTTTGCGATATCCAGCAAGCTCTCAATCCGCAATTTGCGAGCCGCTGTCTCAATTGACAGTTTATTTTTACGGGCAAAGCCGCGCACGTCCAGCCGCCTCGTCACTACCGGTAAGTTCAGGTTGCGGGCCTGTGTTATAACAAAATCTTCATCCAGCTTAGCTTGCGAACCTCTTAACTGATGATTTATATGAGCGACGATAAGCCGCCCGCTAAAAACGCCCTCAGCCTTCAGCGCCCGCATCACATATAAAAGAGCCGTCGAATCAGCTCCGCCGGAAACGGCTAACAGAACCTTAGCCGTCGGCCCGAAGAGCTGGTTTGCCTTAATAAAATCAGCTATGTTTTTTTCAAATTCCACTAACATTATCTATGCAAAAAAACAGGCCTGACATCCAGCCAGGCCTGATACTTTACCGCAAAGAACTTTATCTCAAATTTGCTTTGAGACTAATGCTCACCTTCATCGCTTTTGGTAAACTCCACAATTCGCTTTTCTGCAAATTCTATCTGTTTCTCAGAACCAACCTTTTCCTTGGCAACCTGCCGATAAAGCTCCAGCGCCTCCGCTCTGCGGTGCAGGCGTATATCCAGAATATACGCCGCCCTGAACTTGGCGGGCAGACTGGTCTCGGGGTCCCACTGATAGGCCCTCTGGTAGTACAGAAGCGCTATCGTATAGTCCTTGAAATGTTCATAAATTCCACCGGCCCTGTATGCCGCATCGTCAATCTTATCGCTGGAAGGATGTTTCCTTATCAGTTGATTATATTTATCCAGGGCCAGCCGCAGTAAATCATTATCTTTAATGACGAGCAGTTTCCCGCCCTTCTTTTCGAGCCTTAAAGCGTCCTCATAGAGCACGTCAGCTTCAGGAATTGAAACGCTCGCTTTCAAATTCGGCCCCGCCAGACTGGCCTCGATAATGTAGTTATATTGGGGCATAGTATCCAGCGCCGCCAACTCTTTTTTAGCCCACCTCAATTTCAAATTGTTGCCTGTTTTGGTGTAATACTCTACCAGCGACTTAAGACCCTGCCGATACGCCTGCCGATTGACCGCCATCTGCTCGACAATATCCGTCTCGCCCGGCGTGGCAACCTTGATCGCCGCCACCCTCCCGGGCAATGATTTATTGCGAGCCGGCACAAGCTGGCCTCTGCCGCTGTCAACCCCACTGCAGCCAACCAATACGTTCAACAATACCACGAGCACTGCGGTCAAAATTACCCTTGCCATAACGGTCTCCTTTCGCCCCCAAATCCGGTCTTTCTCCAGGATTCAGAACTTAACTCACAAACAGCCATAACTGTCCCATTTGCCCCATTCTATAATTCCGCCCTCCATCCCTCAATTCCGCCCTCCAGCCTTCATTTACAACAAGGCCAAATAAAACCAATTTGGCCCTGCCCGTCAAGAACAAACATTTAAAAAATATTCGGTCATAATCGCAGATTCCCAACCGACTCTGTCAACCACTCGTACCAACCGCTCATACCTTCACCGGTTTTAGCCGATATTGGAAAAATTTCGATACTCTTATTTAATTTGAGTGCATCAGCTTTCACTCTTTCGATACGGAAATCCACCTGCACTTCTGTCCCTAACATATCAATTTTATTTATGAGCAGCACTTTTGACTTTGCAAAAATGGAAGGATACTTTACCGGCTTGTCATCACCTTCCGCAACTGAAAGCACGACTATCTTGCCGGCCTCGCCCAATTCAAAAGCCGATGGACAAACCAGATTGCCCACGTTCTCTATAAAAATCAAATCCAAATCGTCGGCGGGCAAATTCTCTAATGCACCGCTTACCTGAGCCGCTGATAAATGGCATGAGCCGTTGGTGTTTATCTGAACCACCGCCGACGTGACGGCTCTGATTTTTTCAGCGTCAATATCGGTTTGAATGTCACCTTCGATAACACCGATTTTGATTTTATCCTTCAATTCGCTTATCGTCCTTATCAGAATTGTAGTCTTGCCGGAGCCGGGAGACGATATCATATTCAGGCACAACTTTTTCCGCTCAGCTAAAAACCGGCTGTTTTTAAGAGCGTATTCTTCGTTTGCAATAAGAATTTTCCTGCCGATATCAACTTTATACATTGTGCCGCTCCGTTTGAAATTCTATTGTCTCCAGCACCAAAGGCGCATCGGGCAATAGTTCGAACTTCCCGCTGCCGCACTCCGGACATATCGGAGAAGGCAGCTCAAAGTCGAAGTTTCGGTCACAATCCCTGCACCGGCACCGTATCGGCTTATGTTCTATTTCCAATTTCACACCTTCGCATCTCGTACCTTTGGCCACGGCCTCGAAAGCAAAACAAAGTATCTCGTCATTGATGGCGTCAAAGGTTCCGCAACTGATTTTTGCGCCGACAGGCCTTGCATTTTGTCTGTCAGCTTCACTTGAAATTGCCGCCAGCAGACTCTGCGCCACCATTGTTTCGTGCATCAGCATATCCTCGGAAGCTGGCTTCCGTACGGCATCTGGACGATTCTCCTGCCGCCGATTCTGGTTTTTATTTCCACCACAGGTACATCGCAGGTTTCTATAATCTCGCCGATTATACCCGCCTGTTTACCCAGCCGATTATTTTTGCAAATATTCAGGCAATTATCAGCCGATTCCGGCGAGACTACGGCAGCGAATTTGCCCTCGTTTGCGATATTGAGTACGTCAAAGCCGAGCATATCGGCTACCGCCTGCACCGCCGGATTGACCGGTATCTTAGCTTCGTTAATTTCAATACTCAGGCCGGTCGCTCTTGAGATTTCGTTAAGCGTCGCAGCCAATCCGCCGCGGGTCGGGTCCCGCATAAACTTTACTCCGCTGTTGTTTTGAAGCAATTGACAGGTTAGCTTAGCCAGGCCCGCACAGTCGCTTTTCAATTGTGATTGGAATTTTAAGCCCTCTCGCTGTGAGATAATAGTCATCCCGTGGTCGCCGATTGTGCCACTGATAATTATTTTATCTCCGACCGCAATTTTATCAAACCCTAAATCCACGCCGGCCAATCGCTCTCCAATCCCCGCTGTATTTATAAAAATCTTATCGACTGCACCAGCTTCGACCGTCTTGGTATCGCCGGTGACAATATTAACATCGTTTTCCTTAGCTGCCCGGCTGATACCGTCTAAAATCTTTTCCAGCAGTTCAAACTTGAAACCTGTTTCGATTATCAGTGCCAAAGACAGGGCAATCGGCTTTGCGCCGGCGACAGCTAAATCATTTACCGTCCCGCAGACGGCGAGCTTTCCGATATCGCCGCCGTTAAAAAACAACGGCTTGACGACGTAGCTGTCCGTGGTAAAACAGACTGAGTTCGAAGTAAGATTCAGGTTTGCCGAATCGCCTAGTTCAGCAAGAATATCGTTTTTGAGTTTTGGCTGAATTGTGTGACGGATTAACTCATCGCTCAGTTGGCCGCCGCCGCCGTGCGCAAGCAGGATTTTATCGTGCTTCTCTGTTTTCATTACGCACGTTTTCTCTTTCGGCCGTATTTAAACCACGCTGCACAGGCCCCTTCAGAGCTTACCATACACGGCCCAACCGGCGCCTGGGGCGTACAGCTTTCTCCAAACAACTCGCATTCGGGCGGCTCTATCAGCCCGCACAGCACTTCGCCACATCGACAGCCGCTCACATCCTCACCCGGCGTTTCGGTTATGTCAAATCGTTTAAGGGCGTCAAACTGACTGAACTTATCTTTTAATTTCAGCGTGCTTTTTTCAATCCTGCCCAGCCCCCGCCAGTAGCCGTCCGCCGGCTCGAAGCATTCATCGATGATTTCTTGCGCGGTGGTATTGCCCTGTTCGGTTACCACCGCGGTGTATATTGATTTTAGCTCGGCAATACCTTCGGCGAGCTGCCGACATATTTCGGCCAGTCCTTCGATTATTTGCATCGGCTCAAAACCGGCCACCACACACGGTCGGCCGAAACGCTCTACAATCCCGGCAAAAGCGCCATAGCCGATTATCACGCTGACATGACCGGGACAGAGAAAGGCATCTATATTGTGGTTCTTCTCAGCTAAAAGTGCCCGCATCGCAGGTACAACCAGCTTGTGCCCGCTCAAAATACAGAAATTATCGACAGCCCCTGCCGCCGCTTCTTTCACCGCCACCGCCGTAGCCGGTGCGGTCGTTTCAAAGCCGACCGCAACAAATACAACTGTTTTTTGGGGATTGTCTCTGGCTAATTGCAAAGCATCTTCGCTGCTTAGAACAATCCTGATATTGTCACTTGGCTGCTTTGTTTCGAGCGACCCGCCTTTGCCCGGAACCCGAATCATATCGCCATAAGTAGCAATCAAGCAATCATCGCGGCCGGCTAACTGCAGAACGGTATCAATATAGCCGGTGTCGGTAACACAAACCGGACAGCCCGGCCCGGATAAAAGTTTTAATTTTTTAGGCAAAGTTGACCTTATACCGTTGCGGAAAATAGAGACCGTATGAGTACCACAGACCTCCATTATATTGATTTGCCGGCCCAGCGTCTTGCAGGCCGTATCGCAAAGAAGCTGCGCTTTATAAATTCTCTCTAACATCTCTATCCTGAAACCTTATCCTGCGTTTCCTTGAAATTATTGATTTCGGCGATGAGATGCCAGGTCTTTTTTGCCTCTTCTTCATCGACAAGCGAGATGGCAAAACCGGCGTGCACCAGCACCAAATCCCCTAATTTGGCTTCTGGCAGCAGCGTGGTTTTAGCTCGGAAGCAGTTGCCCATAGCGTCAACAACCGCCCTGTCCGCCTCCAACTCCACTATCCTTGCCGGTATCGCCAAACACATAATTCGTCTCTCGTATCTCGTATTTTCTATTTTGTAAGACACAAAGCATCTCTGCTTTTTTGTGCCTCACTTTTCATTTTTTACGCTTCACGCTTCACAATATTGGCTGCAATTGCCGCCTGGCCCAGTGATATTCCGCCGTCATTAGACGGGACAAGCCGGTTGAATAATACGCAAAAATCATTTTTCTTCAAGAGTTTAACGCAACGATTTATCAAATATCGATTGCAGAACACTCCGCCGCTTAACGCAACCGTCTTTATTTTTTTACTCTCTCTCGCTGCTTTAGCCATCTCTAACAGGCCTGCGGCTATAGTATTATGGAACTTTGCCGAGATAACGCCGCCGGCTGTCCCTTGTTGAATATCATAAATTAACTGTTCTACCATTTTACGCAAATCAAGCTGTAACGGCCTGCCGGCCCTGCTGTCAATCTCGAAATCATAACATTCTTCGATGCCGCTTTCAATAATTGCCTCAAGAGCCATTGGAAGCTGCGCTTCAAAGTGGTTATAGCCACCCAATCCGAGCATAGCGGCAACTGCGTCGAAAACTCTGCCCAGACTGGAAGTCTCAACTGTATTAATTTGTTTTTCAAGCTGCTCTGATACCATTTGCTGTTTACCTGCATCCGGCTCAATCTGCTCAAGCAGCCATTTAAATTTATCCAATTCAAAATCATCCCCATAGGTTTTCTTTAACAGTCCCAGGACAGGCCTTACCGCTTCTCTGGCTGCTTTATCCGCACCTGCCAGCGGATAATAAGCCAGATGGCCGAGGCGTTCAAAATCATCCAACGATGCTATCAGGCACTCACAGCCCCAGATTGCACCATCGGCGCCGTAGCCGGTACCGTCTGCTGCAAGGCCGATGACAGGGCCATCAAGGTTGTGTTCAGCCAGGACAGAAGCAATGTGAGCCCAGTGATGTTGAACCTGGAGCATACTTACATCAGGCATCGAAAGAGCATACTGCGTAGATAGATACCCGGGATGAAGGTCACAGACTATCGTTTTCGGCTCAACTTCAAATAGTTTCCGTAAATGCTCAATTGAATTGATATAGTGATGATAACTTTGCGCATCTTCCAAATCACCTATGTGTTCACTGCAGATAAGCTGATTTTGTTTTCCGAAGCAGAAAGTATTTTTCAAATCTCCACCGGCGGCAAATATATCCTGACTGCGATTTTTATTAAGGAAAATCGGTGTCGGCACATAACCTCTGGCCCGCCGTAACAGCACCGGCTGGCCGCCGACAAAATGCACAATCGAATCATCAACCTGCCGGTAAATTTCCCTGTCGTGCATCAAAAAGGCGTCCGCAACACAGCCCAGCATCTCTAATGCCCGCTCATTTTCACAAATCAACGGCTCATCGGAAATATTACCGCTGGTCATCACCAGAACTTCTATATTTTGCTTAAATAACAGCAAATGCAGCGGAGCATAGCAGAGCATAAAGCCGAAAGCCCCAACACCCTCGGCAACCGCCGTCGCTATCGGTGAGTCTTTCTTCTTTGGCAATAAAACGATGGGGCTTTGAGGGCTTTTCAAGAGCATCTCAGCCGATTCGCTTACTATTGCATATTTTTTTATTCTTTCAATTGAATCAGCCATCATAGCGAAGGGCTTATGGTCTCTTTTTTTGCGTTCCCGCAGTCTCAAAACCGCCTGGTTATTAAGTGCATCAACAGCTAAGTGAAACCCTCCGAGGCCCTTTATCGCCACAATCTTTCCGTTCAAAAGCAGACGTGCAGTTTCAGCGATACTGCTGTCGGTTTGTGTTTTTATTGTTTTTCCTTTGCTGTCCAGGAGCCAGACTTTCGGCCCGCATTCGCCGCAGGCAACGGGCTGGGCGTGAAAACGCCTGTCGGCTACATCTATATATTGAGCGGCGCACTTATCGCACATCGCAAAGGCCGACATCGTTGTATTGGCTCTGTCGTAAGGAATGCTTTTTACTATCGAATATCTTGGCCCGCAATTCGTGCAGTTTATAAAGGGATACGCATACCGGAAATCGTTTTTGTCAGCCATCTCCGCAAGACAATCCCTGCAGACGGCCATATCAGCGGTTACCTGCGACAGAGCTGTTCCCTGCGATTCGCTTGCCTTAATGGTGAATTTATCTTCGGCGTCGATGATAGCTATATCGACTGTTTCACAGGATTTTATTTCCGCCAATGGCGGCCTATCCTCGGATTGCAGACGGACTAAAAATTCAGCTATTTTTTCCTCTTCGCCCTGCAGTTCGATTGTTACTCCCCAGCTGTCGTTACAGACGATACCGGAAAGTCCCAGCCGGCGGGCTGTTTTGTACACAGCCGGCCGAAACCCGACCCCCTGCACACACCCCGTTATGAATATCTTTTGCCTTTTAATCATTTACTATTGACGATTCACTATTCACCATATATTATTTACTCTACTATTGAAAAATAGTAAATTGAAAACAGAAAATAGTAAATCGACCGGGGCCTTAGCTCAGTTGGGAGAGCGCTTGCATGGCATGCAAGAGGTCGTGGGTTCGAATCCCATAGGCTCCATTATTATAAGCGGCTTGTATCTGTACAGGCGGCTTGCATCCGGCTGTCGAATCAAACCCTCATACTATGGTTTCTCCGAATTGCCGACAAATATCACCTGTGGTCTGTTCCCTCCGTTTTATCCGGGTTATATTCTGACTCATCCGCCGGCATAATAAGCCAGTCAACAACTCCCGCGGCAACATTGTCGTAGTGTTGCATGGAGAGGTCGCCAACGAAATCACAAACATTCACAACAGATGCCACAGCGCTAGGCGCCAAATCACTTTGCCCACAAACCTTTCTTATAAACGGCTCTTTGGAAAATGGCATGATGCAGATAACAAAAAGAGCAAAGCTGCAGACAAGATAGCCCGATAGAAAACCAAGGATTCCGGCACCAACACTGCTAAATATCTTTGGAAAGGAAACATCGTATGTTCCCGTGAGAAAGCTGGTTGCGATGGTTTGCAAAACAGTAAAAGTCACAATCGCAATCCCCGCCACACAGCCGGCATAATGATAGCGTGAGTTGCCAATATCCGGAATTATTCCAACAATCGTAGGGGCAAGCATAATACCCAGATAGATTGATATCAAGATATTAAAAAGAATCGCCCATATCGGATAGAAGCCTTTCTTTATACCAATCATGGCAAATACAGCACCAACCAGTACGGCAAACCAAAACATCATAGACAGTTATCCTAAATTTGAGGTTACTCTTTTCACCTCTTCAAGTGTTGTTAACCCAGCTAAGACCTTTTTCAGTCCATATTCCCTGAGAGTTGACCTGCTCTTTTCATCTCCATGCTTTTTCAAATCCCCCGGTGCCAGCTTATTACCTGCCAGCTTAGCCTTTATTTCCTTATCCAGGTACAATACATCGAAGATACCTATTCTACCGCGATAACCGGTTTCGCTGCATTTTCTGCACCCATTGGCCTGCATAATAGCTTCGGTATTTATCCCTTTTCTTTCAAAGTTCGCTATATGTTTTGGGCTTAGTACAACTGGGCTTTTGCAATTATCACAGAGTCGCCGAACCAATCTTTGTGAAACAATCACGCTCACTGCTGATGCTAACAGCAGCGGCTTTGCGCCCAGTTCCATCAAGCGTACCAGCGCTGCCATATTGCTGCTGCTGTGTAGTGTCGCTAATACCAGATGTCCCGTTTGAGACGCCTGAAGTGCCATAGCTGCGGTCTGGCTGTCGCGAATTTCACCAACGCAAATCACATCCGGATCCTGTCTGAGAACACTACGTAGAGCATTGACAAAAGTAATATCAGCTTTAACGTTTACCTCAATCTGGCTGGCATTAGGCAGCACATATTCGATAGGGTCCTCGACGGTAACCACGTTACGTGCATAGAAATCAATATTACTAAGCATTGCGTATAAAGAAGTCGTCTTTCCGCTGCCGGTGGGCCCGCAAATAACAATCATACCGGACGACTGTTTAATGGCATTAACAACTATGTTGCAGGTTTCTTTCGACAGCCCAATCTCATCAAGCTTCAAAAGGCCTGTACTTTGGTTAAGCACCCTTATCGACAGTTTTTCTCCGCCGAGAACGCCGGCACTTGCAACGCGAAAGAAGACATTGCCTTCCGGTATCTTGGCCATAAACGCCCCATCCTGGGGACGTCGTTTTTCAGAGATATCCATATCAGAAATGGCTTTGATACTGTTTATAACCGCTGCACATTTGTCCGCTTCAATCTGACTTACAGTTCGTAGAAAGCCGTCAATTCTAAATCTGACCGTAAAAACAGCGTTACTTTTCGGGTCTATCAGGATATCGCTTGCCCTTTCGTATATAGAGTCAAGTATAATGCTTTCAGTTAAATCAAGTATTTCACTGCTCGAATCTTTGTCTTTATCCTGACTGCCATACACCTCGGAAAAGCTCCTGCCGGAAGAATCCTGCAGTTCAATTGGACTCTCTTCTCCGATTTTGCGTTCACCGGCTCCTTCACCCCATTTGAAGGCACTGCCAAATATCTCCTTTAAGATATCCTTGAACTCGATTTCGCCTTCCTGCATTTTTCTGGTTCTATCAGCTACGAACAATACAAACAAAAGGAAAGGGCCGATGAACAGCGAAAAGACATTAGCCATCGCCTTGTGTCGCCGCGGCACTAAAGGGCTGAATTCAATACGCCGGACCGAATACATACACAGGTACACCCATCCGACAAGGAAGGCGAGTTTGATTGGGCCAAAGAGCAGTGAGGTGATAGGCAACGTCTCGGTCTGCACAAGAGCCAGAAGGGCCTTATCAACCAAAATCGACAAGCCGACACCATTCCCTGCATAATACATACTGTAATCCCCTTATTACTTCAGGGAATCTACCAGCACAGCCCCTGAAATGCAAGCGAAAAAACAGACAGCCCTGCGTCTGCGACCGGTCAGCCCCGAACCGATCTGATTCAGGGCCAACTGAAAATATAGGCAATATAGGAGGATGGCCGTAACTCGGAATTCATACCGCAGAAAATTCTTCTTGCAAAACATCCCTACAAAAAGTAAACTTGCCCCCGCTGAATTTGTAGCCCACACAAGTGGGCGAAAGGCAAAGAGTAAAAAGTAAATACGAGCGACGAGACGCGAGCGACGAATTATAAGGGTCGGTGCCCGAGTGGCTAAAGGGGATGGGCTGTAAACCCATTAGCGAAAGCTTACGCTGGTTCGAATCCAGCCCGGCCCATTATTCTTTGCGCTATTATGTGTATAAGTTAACATTTTACAGGACGATATATGAAACTTGACCCAACTAAAATGAAGGATTGGCAGATTGCCGAAGCCGCTGAGCAATCTATGAAACCGGTCAGCCGATTAGCTGAAGAATTAGGGCTGAAAGAAGACGAACTGCTGCCTATGGGACGGCAGTTGGCCAAAGTCGATTATACCAAGGCGCTGAAGCGTCTGCAAGGCAACTCGACTGCGAAATATATTGACGTTACCGCCATCACCCCCACCCCATTAGGCGAAGGAAAGACCACCACGGCAATTGGGCTGATTGAAGGGTTAGGTAAATTAGGCAAAAACGTAACCGGCGCTATTCGACAGCCGAGCGGAGGCCCCACCTTCAATATCAAGGGCTCTGCCGCCGGCGGCGGCCTGGCTCAATGTATCCCGCTCGTGCCGTTTTCCATTCGTCTTACCGGCGATATTGACTGCATCACAAACGCTCACAACCTGGCAATGGTGGCTCTTACGGCTCGTATGCAGCACGAAAGAAATTATGATGACCAGAAGCTGGCAAAAAGAAACTTAAAAAGATTGGACATTGACCCTAACCGTGTCGAATTGAAATGGGTTATGGATTTTTGTGCACAATCCCTGCGTAACATCACTATCGGCAAAGGCGGCAAGATGGACGGCTTCGAGATGGAATCGGGGTTTGCAATTACCGTCTCAAGCGAGCTGATGGCTATACTGGCCATCGCTAAGGATTTGAAGGATTTACGCGAAAGAATAAGTAAAATTGTGGTCGCTTATGACAAAAAAGGTAATGAAGTTACCACCGCCGACCTTGAAGTTGACGGCGCGATGACGGCCTGGATGGTCGAGGCGCTCAATCCGAGTTTGCTTCAGACTATCGAGGGCCAGCCCGTATTTGTTCACGCCGGCCCCTTTGCCAATATCGCTATCGGACAAAGCTCGATTATCGCCGACCGGCTCGCCACAAAATTGTCTGACTACCATGTAACGGAAAGCGGTTTCGGCGCCGACATCGGCTTTGAGAAGTTCTGGAACCTGAAGTGCCGTATATCAGGTTTGAAACCCGATGCCGTGGTAATCGTTGCCACCATTCGAGCGTTGAAAATGCACGGCGGCGGGCCGGCGGTTAAACCCGGAATACCTTTAAGCGAAGAATACACACAGGAAAATCTCGAACTGGTCGAAGCCGGCTGCGAAAACCTTATCGCTCACATCGAAATCGTCAAAAAAAGCGGTGTCCGCCCTGTAGTCTGTATAAACGGCTTCTATACCGATACCAAAGCGGAAATTGAATTAGTCCGCAGGATTGCCGAACAAAACGGCGCTTTGGCGGCATACTCGGAACACTGGCTAAAGGGCGGCGACGGCGCAATTGAACTTGCCGAAACTGTTATTAAGGCCTGCGAGGAAAAAAATGAATTCAAATTCCTTTACGAGCTGGATACCCCTTTAAGAAAACAGGTTGAACTAATCGCCACCGAGGTTTATGGTGCCAATGGCGTAACATATACCCCTGAGGCCCTCGAAAAAGCCGAGGCCTTCGAGACTAATGAAGACTTCAAGGGATTTGGGACCTGTATGGTTAAAACGCATCTAAGTCTTTCACACGACCCTAATCTGAAAGGCAGACCGCAGAACTGGCAGCTTCCCATTCGCGATTTTTTAGTGTATAAAGGGGCCGGCTTCATTGTTCCGATTGCCGGCCAGATTAAGTTAATGCCCGGCACAAGCTCGGACCCTGCCTTCCGTAAGATTGACGTGGATGTCAATACCGGCAAAGTAACGGGGATGTTTTAGAAGAAAATCAAAAATCAAAATGCAAAAATCAAATTGACATATCAAAGTGCAAAATCAGGTGTCATTGCGACCATCACAACGACTTGGCTGGTTCCCAATGATATGTCCATTTTGTGCGCTTCATTTTGATTTTTAATATGTAATTTTGCATTTTTATCTTTGATTTTTGATATGGAGTTAATCAATGGCAGCGAAAATTATCGATGGCAAGCAGGTGGCCGAAGAATTACGGGCCGAATTGAAGGCCGAAGTTACCAAACTAAAACAAGAGGCCGTTATTCCCGGCCTGGGCGTTATCCTCGTAGGCGAAGACCCCGCCTCACAGTCTTACGTTAGAGCTAAAGAAAAGGCCTGCGAAGAAATAGGGATTTACTCCGACGATAATCGTCTTCCCGAAGATACCACGCAGGAAAGATTAATTGGCTTAATCGACAAAATGAACACCGACCCGAAGATAAACGGCATATTAGTCCAACTGCCGCTGCCCAAACATCTCAACGAATCCGAGGTTCTTTTAGCGATTAGCCCTGATAAGGATGTCGATGGCTTTCACCCGATGAACATTGGCAAAATGGTAGCCGGCCAGAAGGCCTTTTTGCCCTGCACGCCGCACGGGGTTATCCAGCTTTTGCTGCGCAGCGGCGTTACAATTAAGGGTTCTGACGTAGTAATCGTTGGCCGCAGCAATATTGTCGGCAAGCCGTTGGCCAATATGCTGATTCAGAAAAGCCCGACCGGCAACGCCACAGTAACTATTTGCCATACCCGCACGAAGGACCTGGCCTATCATACCCGGCGGGCTGATATTGTCATTGCCGCCGCAGGCAGAGCTAACACCATCACAGCGGATATGGTAAAGGAAGGTGTCGTTGTAATCGATGTCGGCGTCAACCGTATTGCCGATGACACTAAGAAGAGGGGTTATCGTCTGGTTGGCGATGTGGATTTTGAAGCGGTCAGGGAAAAAGCAAGTTTAATCACTCCCGTCCCCGGCGGCGTAGGCCCAATGACAATAACAATGCTGCTTTACAACACCGTAGAATCCGCCAGGATAGCAGCGGCCAAAACTTAAACATTGGCTTCTTTCATCATTCGACATTCCTTGTTCGATATTGGATATTCTTTCTTAATCTTCGCACTTCGACACCCCTGTCATCCACTTCACCATTAGTCGTTAGATTGCAAGCTACCGACTATCAACTACCAAGTACAAGCCCTTTTTATCAAGGAGAAAAACATTCTCGCCGCGGAGATATTCATTCTTGCCGAGGAATTATTCATTTTTGCCTCGGAATAACTCGCTTTTGCTATGGCAATATTCTTTCTTGCCTTAGAATAACCTGTTCTTGCTTGAGCAAATCTTGTTTTTGCTTTAGCAAGACCGGCTCTTGCCGAGGAAATATTCTTTCTTGCTTCGGCAAGATTCATTCTCGCTTCGAAATAATTCCTTCCCGCCCCTGCGTCAATCGTTCGTTTAAGCCCCATAACCCCCTTGGATGTAACGCTTTAGGGTGAGAAACCAACCCGGCTCACGTCTCGAATACCGGGTAAAGGCCATTAATAAGGCGGGCGAAAGCCAATCCTCCAACACCGTTTCTGTGGTTCTTTAGGTGGCAAGGGCGGAGTCGTATAGGACTTATTGCTCATAATTTACCGGAACGTCACAGTTAAGGATCGACACGTTAGCAGCGCTTCACTGGAGCCGGATGTTATAATTTTATCCCGACAAGTCAGCCAATAGCGAATCCGTGAAAGCGATGACATTCATTACGGCTACAGTGATCTTGTCCACTAAATCTTTCGTAAGATAGCTCTCTATTAACTTGCTTCTAAATGCGTCCGCAAATGTATACCTGTAACGAAAAATGGAATTGTCGCCACTAATTGCTCTCACTTTCAATTCATGTTCCTTTTTGATTTCGGCAAGTAATGAAGATGTTTTTAATGTTCCTTTTTTATCGGCCTTGGTAAAATCATAATGAAATGTAAAGTTACGGATAGGCTTGAGTGTTCCATATATCAAAGAATTATCCTGAAAAGGTTGCAAGTCTCTTTTAAGATCCTGAAGCAAGTCTTTTGTTTCCTGAGAGAAACGCGTTGTGAAAGCAAGCTTTTCAATCGGTTCGACCATCTTGGCGATTTCACGCAAAATAGATAGCGATGCTGCAAAGTGGTAGTTTTTTTCTCCAGCTTCGCTTTTGTCTATAAGTGAGTGATGTAACACTATGTCATGTGAGGCCAAACAGAGACCAAGGACACATAGCGAGCATTCAGTATCCAACTGTTGAAACACATTCTTTGCAAAGCCACTTTCATAGATTTTCTTTTGTTTTTCAGCGGCTTCAAGTTTTTCGGTCAGTTTCTGCACCTTGGCAATTGCGATTGTTCCAGTAAACCCCAGCACTAACATCATAAGTTCCGAGCCGGGCGTGGTGAGTTCGCACCATACAAATACCCAGCTAATAACCCATACCCCAAACAGAGTAGCCATGCATATTTTGCTCATTTGGACGATGTCCTCGTTTGTTCTTTGTTTCTGTTTAAAAAAAGTGGGACAAAAAAAGTACTGCTACGGTCAAGACCACTTTTTGTTTCTTGTCCATTATGACACCGCCTGAAAAATGTTACTTGTTTCAGCCCTCCAAGAAAAGGCCGCTACTACATGCTCGTCTTAGGCCCAGCAAAGCACAAGCAAAATCTGCCTGTTTTAGTTTTTCCGGGTCTAACTGAATATCCGCAAAGTAAACCATATTCACCACGAAGGACGCGAAGTTCACGAAGTTTAAGTCAAATAATAAAATTCCATTTCGTGTCCTTCTCCACAGGATGCCTTACGGCAGTGACCTTCGTGGTAAACTTTTTTTTTGCCTTTTTACTTTCTTTGTCCCTTTGTCACTCTTTCCTCTCAGCGTTCTCTGCGTTCTCTCCGTAAGGAGTCCTTAGGACTGCGGTAAATTTTTTGTTGTCTTTTCATTGTTAGTAAACCTTTATCGTCATAAAGCCAACCACCTCATCAAATACTTTCCCGACTGATTTTTGCACCGACCGGATTCAGTCTTTCTTCGATTCTTTCATAGCCGCGATCGATGTGATAGACCCTGTTAACCGTTGTAACCCCTTCTGCAGCCAATCCAGCTAAAACCAATGCCGCTGAAGCCCGCAGGTCCGAAGCCATTACCGCAGCGCCCATCAATTTTTTTACCCCCGCTATAATGACGACAGGCCCTTCTTTGCGTAAATTAGCCGCCATTCGATTCAATTCGGCAACGTGCATAAATCTATCGGGAAATATCTTTTCGATTATGACACTGTTACCCTCGCCAAGCGCCAGAAGAGCCATAAACTGTGCCTGCAAATCGGTAGGAAAGCCCGGAAAGGGCTGGGTGGTAATATCAGCAGGCCTAATGGGTCCGCTGCGGGCAACGACACAGCCATCGCCCGCCGAATCGATAGTTACGCCGATATTTCTCAACCTGTCAACCACAGCCATCATACCATCGAGCCGACAGTGTTCCAGCCGAAGCTGGCCTGCCGTTATAGCAGCGGCGACCATAAACGTACCGGCCTCGATTCTATCCGGAATCACCCTGAATTCGGTCGGCTGCAACTGCCGGACTCCTTCGATAATCAGTCGCGGCGAGCCAATACCTGTTATCTTTGCACCCATTTTGTTAAGACAGTTTGCCAGGTCGGCTATTTCCGGCTCGCAGGCAGCCGATTCGATAACGGTTTGCCCCTTCGCCAGCGTAGCGGCCATTAGCACATTTGCCGTACCGAGCACGGTCGAACCGAACGGCCCGCCCAGAAAAATATCCTTGCCGGCCAAACCCTTATGTGCTTCGGCAACGATATAGCCGTTTTCGAGACGGATTTGTGCGCCAAGTTCCCGCAGGCCCCGCAGATGGATATCAACAGGCCTGTCGCCAATTGCACATCCGCCGGGCATCGAAACCTTTGCCCTGCCGCAGCGGGCAAGCAATGGGCCGAGTATGCAGATACTGGCTCGCATCTTTCGGACAATTTCATACTCGCCTACAGGATTATCAATGACTGTAGAATCTATGCACAAATCACCATTCGGACTTCTGGTTACCTGACAGCCCAATTGGCCAAGCAGTTGACCGAAAACGGAAATATCGGAGAGATAAGGCACTGACGAAAAAATCGATTTGCCGGCAGTCAGGATAGCCGCTGCCATTATCGGCAGAGAGGCGTTTTTTGAGCCGTTTATACTCACACTGCCGCAAAGCCGAACCGGCCCTTCAATCTGAAATACGTCCATAGTCTATTTTCCTTGAAAAGATGGTACTAATGTAATACAAGACAGCTTAAGGTAAAAGTAAAAAGACAAAAGTAAATCAAAAGTATCTATTGATGAATGTTTCTGAAATTATCAGGCAATTCGGCGGTTATATAGGCGTAACAAACATTGTTATTTGCCTGGCGGGGATACTGCTGTTCGCCGGCTGGCTGATTAAAACGTCTCTGGGCAGAAACGCTTTGGCTGATTCGACGCCTCGTCGAAATAATATGCCTCCATACCTGCCCTTATGTGTGTGGGCCGGCTGGATAATACTGTCAACTCTGGGAAATGTGATAGCCGAGCTGCTTAGCGATTTCGGCGGTCTGGCTGAATGGCAGGGGGCATTGTTAAGTTACTCTTCGATGGCGCTGCTCGAAATAACACTGGTATTTGCGATGCTTTTTACAGCTCGGCTGTTTTTTGCAAGGCGGCTGAGGGGGTTCGGATTCGATTGGCGAACGATTGGTAAGGATTTTAAGGTTGCGGCGATGAATCTCGTGGCGATATTGCCGATTGTGGAAGGCCTGGTTATCTTCGTGAGTTTTTTGGGGCGGTTGATTGCAGGCGATGATTTCCAGATGCAGCAAAACGAGGGACTTACGACGATAATTACACATCCGCAGCTTTCCGTGAGAGTGATGGTATTTGTTTTTGCCGCCGTGATAGCCCCTGTTTTTGAAGAGATACTGTTTCGCGGGCTGTTTCAATCGATGCTGCGAAGTGTAGTGAGCCGAGCGTGGCTCGCTGTTGTTTTAACGTCGGTATTTTTTGCTATGCTGCATCCGTGGATGCATTGGCCGGCGTTATTTGCGCTTTCAATGTGTTTGGGATATGCCTATGAAAAAAGCGGTTCTTTGTATCGGCCTATCTTTATCCACATGCTTTTCAACACAGCCAGTATAACAATACTCCTGATTCAAGGCTCTGCGCAGCACGCCTAATAGCGGTGATTTGTACTGCGTGGAAAAATAAAGTTACAAAAAGCGCAGAAAGATTTTTCACTTTGTTCAAAATGACGACTGTTCTGCCGGCGTTAATTACGAAATACCGAGACAATCGGCCATTGAATACATCCCCGGCTTTTTCCCGATAAGCCATTTGGCCGCCCGTAATGCCCCTCTTGCGAAACCATCTCTGCTGTGTGCGGTGTGATTTAACGTTATCGTCTCGCCGAGCGTACTGAAAATCACCGAATGAATACCGGCAATATCGCCGGCTCGAACAGCGTGTATGCCGATAGTACCCCCCTGCCGCAGCGAGTCTTTGCCTTCTCTGCCATAGCTAAGGCAGCCGGGATAATCTTTGCCTGTCGCTTTGCAAATGTTCTCAGCTAACGTAAGGGCTGAACCACTCGGAGCGTCTTTCTTAAAACGATGATGCTGCTCAATTATCTCTATATCGTAGTCGTCGCCGAGCATTGACGCTACCTTGCCTGCAAAAGCGAATAAAACGTTCATTCCCACGCTCATATTGGTCGCCTGCACTATGGCGATTTTTTCGGAAGCCGCTTCTATTTTTGCTTTCTGCTCATCACTTAGGCCGGTAGTGCCTGATACGAGCGCAGCGCCCTTTTCGAGGCAGTAATCAATAGTTTTGTCCACCGCTTCGGGCTGTGAGAAGTCGATTATCACATCGGCATTCGGCGGGTACGAACCGCCAAGTTTGACACCAATCGGCCCTGTTCCAGCTAAAGAGCCTGCATCTTTGCCGATATCAGGATGGCCGACTCTTTCAATCGCCGCAATAATATTGAACTGGCCGGCCTCTATTGCCAATGAAAGGATACGTTTGCCCATTCGACCGGCAGCGCCGGTAATTATCAGTTCAGGTTTCATTTTAGCTCCTTCAGGAAATAAGCCGATAAAAATATACCCGCTTGAATGTATATTTACAAGCTTAAACGAGCGTTAACTTGATTATTTCACTCGGGGTGTGGTATAATAATAGTTAAAGCAGCAGATTTGGGAAACAGATTATCTCATATTTGACGGAGGTATAAAATGGCTAAACATTTGATGACTATTCTATTGGTAGTTGCAGTAATCCTGGGTTCGGCGTTTGTTGCCGGCTGTGAAAGTGATGCACAAACCGGCGCTCTTCTTGGCACGGCGATTGGTGCCGGCGCCGGTCAGATAATAGGCGGCGATACGAAATCGACCTTGATTGGAGCCGGCGTAGGCGCCGGTGCCGGCTATATCATCGGCAACGAAAGCGATAAGAAAAAGTAACTGTCTTGAACAGACTACCGGTCAAAGGGCAGCTTTACTCCCCCCCGGGGAGTTCTTTCTATATCGCTCTTAAAACCTTCCATAGTTTGTTCTTCAATCTTTTTCTGTCGGCAAATCAGGCCTTCGGAAATTTTCGACAAATCACCCTTGATAAGCTTTGCATATGAGATTTTCGGCGTTACCTTATCAATCTTTATTGTTGCAATGAGAATTTCTGTTTTGCCCAACGACTCTTTCGTATCAACGTCATATACTTCCTTGCCCTCAGTGAAAATATCTAAAACTAATCCTTTTGAAATCCTTTTGCCGCCTTGATTGATAATAATTTGCCCGTTTTTATCTATGCTTGCAATGCGTATCGGATACAGTCTGTCAATAATGGTCTCAACCACCTGATTAGCAACTTTGGCGACCAGATTGTCTCTCATCTCCCTGAAATCCAAATCTTGAGGTTCCCACTCTTTAACAAGTTTTTTAACATCCTCGGTTTCAAGTGAAATATCGATGGTATCGGCTAATTTGACCTGCCTTGTCGGGCCGACTATAAGGCGGTAGTCAAAAACAAAATCGGCCTCATATTCTCTTATCGGATAGCCGATAGCGCTTGATGTTTTTTCTTTTATCCGGACTCTTGCCTCAGAGATAGTTCCCACAATCATATAGTCAGCTCCCAGCACTTTGCCCAGTTTGGCTTTTTCCTCGAGCGAAGAGTCATCTGAGAGCAGAATATTTCTGTTGCGGGCAAAGTCTGAAACATATTCCCTGTCTAAGACGGCAAATTTGTTTGTTTCCGTCAGGCCTGCGCTTAGTTTTTGCGCAAGTTTGCGTGACAAATCAGTGGCGGATACAAGAAAATTGCCGAACTGATAGCGTTGACGGAGTGTTTTTATCGGCATTACCGCGAGTTTGATTCTGTCGGTCCGGCCGGGAGCTTCGTAGTCATACACCCAGACTTTAAGTGTAACTTCATAAGTGTTATCGTCGATTTTTTTCTCGTTTAATACCTCGTAGGTCTTGACCAAACCTTCGATTTCAGTTTTCAGAACAGAGCCGCCGGTTCGAACGGATACCGCATCGAATTCGACTTTCTTGCCGGCCTTTTTTCTTTCAATGTCTGCTGAAGCGGATCGATAACCAAATTCGTACCGGCCAGAGCTGATTTCGACACCCCTGGCCTGGGCAACCGCCTCAGCCAGAGCTTTCC